>NZ_JCBANC010000022.1:0-85732 GCF_059760815.1 Achromobacter sp. 1012554356
GCGCCCGGCCCACCCCGGGCGCGGCGCCATCACACGCCACGATTCGCTATCACTGAATTCGCAATTCCGTATTGGACGCGTGCAACACGCGGCCCCAGACTTTGCGCATGGCACGAAGCGGCACCCGCCGGACTTACCGGCTCCGCTTCGCAAGAAGAATCCCCTCATGCCAATCGGAGACCGTGTCCATGCAGCGTTATGGCTTGTTCATCAATGGTCAGAGCACCCCGCCCGCGCAGGGACGCATGATCGCCACCCACAACCCGTACACGGGCGACGTCTGGGCTGAAATCCCCGACGCCTGCGCGCAGGACGTCGACCGCGCCGTCAAGGCGGCGGAACACGCCTTTGAACAGACGTGGCGCCATACGCCCGGCATCAAGCGCGCCCAGTGCATGCTGCGCCTGGCGGAACTGATCGAACAGAACGCCGACCGGATGGCGCGCATCGAATCCACCGACAACGGCAAGATCATCCGCGAAACCCGGCCGCAGATGGTCTGGGTCGGACGCCAGCTGCGCTACTACGCCGGGTACGCCGACAAGCTTTATGGTCAGCAGGTGCCGCTGGACCAGCCGGACACGCTGGACTACCTGAGCCTGGAACCCTTTGGAGTCGCGGCCCTGATCACGGCCTGGAACTCGCCGCTGGCGCTGCTGGCCAACAAGCTGGCGCCGGCGCTGGCCGCCGGCAATTGCGTGGTGGTCAAGCCCAGCGAACACGCGTCCGCCTCGACGCTGGAGTTCGCCAGCCTCGTGCAGGCGGCCGGCTTTCCGGACGGGGTGTTCAATGTGGTCACGGGCGGCGCCGACACGGGCCGCGCGCTCGTCGAGCACCCCGGCGTCGCACTCGTCAGCTTTACCGGCAGCCCCGGGGTGGGCGCCGAGATCGCCTCGATGGCGGGCCGGCGCCTGACGCCCATGAAACTGGAACTGGGCGGCAAGTCGCCCAACATCATCTTCGAGGACGCGGACCTCGACAAGGCGATCGTGGGTGCGCTGGCCGGCATCTTCGGCGCGACGGGCCAGACCTGCGTGGCGGGGTCAAGGTTGCTGGTGCAGCGCAGCGTGATGGACAGGGTTCTGCCGCCGCTGATCGACCGGGCGCGCAAGATCCGGCTGGGCAATCCGCTGGATACGGCGACCGAGATGGGCACCGTTGCCAACCGGCCGCAATTCGATCGCATCCTGGCCATCATCGACCGCGCGCAAGGCGCCGGCGCCAAGCTGGCTTGCGGCGGCAAACGGGCCGAAGGTCCGGGCTTGGAGCATGGCTACTTCATCGAGCCGACCATTTTCTCGGGGGTCGACAATGACAGCGACCTGGCGCAGGAAGAAGTCTTTGGGCCGGTGTTGGCCGTCATTCCCTTCGATACGGAGGAGGACGCCATCTGTATGGCTAACGGCACCCGTTATGGCCTGGCGGCCGGCCTTTGGACACGGGACCTGAACCGCGCCATGCGGGTGTCGCGCGCCATGCGCGCGGGCTCGGTCTGGGTAAACACCTACCGCGCCATCGCCGCCCAGGCGCCCTTTGGCGGTTTCAAGCAATCGGGCATCGGCCGCGAGCGCGGCGAAGCCGGGCTGCGCGAGTTCCTGACCACCCGCAACGTCATGATCGATTTTTCCGAAGCGGTCCGAGACCCCTTCGCCATTCGGACCTGAGCCGTTCGAGCCAGGCCAATCTGCCAAAGGAAGAGACATGAACGCACGAAAACTGGAGCCTCGGCCCGCGAGGCGCCGCGTCCTGCGCGCCGCCTTGACGGCGCTCGTGGCCGCGGCCGCCCTGCCCCTGTCGCACGCGGCGCATGCGACGGCCCCGTGGCCGACGCAGCCTATCCGCATGGTGGTGCCGTTTCCGCCAGGGGGTTCCGTGGATACGGTGGCGCGCACGTTGGGCCAGGCTTTGCAGGAGGCGCTGGGCCAGCCCGTGATTATCGAGAACAAGCCGGGCGCCAGCAGCGTGCTAGGCGCCCGTTATGTGAAACAGGCGGATCCGGACGGCTATACGCTGCTGCTGAACGCGTCGCTGCAGGTCGCCAATCCGCTGCTGCTCGATACGGTGACCTACGACGCGCTCCGGGATTTCGCGCCGATCACCGAGATCGGCGCCCAGCCGCAGCTTGTACTGGTCCGCAAGGATAGTCCGTACCAGTCGCTCAAGGATCTGGTGGCAGGCGCAAAGGCCAAGCCGGGGGAACTGACCTGGGCCATCGCGGCGTACGGGGCGGCGGGCCATCTGGCGTGCGAGCTGGTCAACGAGCAGGCGGGCGTGAAGATGGAAGTGATTCCGTATCGCGGCGGCGGTCCGGCGCTGGTCGATCTGATGGGCGGCCAGGTGACGGCGATGACCGAGCCGATGGCGTCGGCCTACCCGCACGTGAAGGACGGCAAGCTGCGGGCGCTGGCGGTAACGAGCAGCCAGCGCGTGGCGGCGATTCCGGACATTCCGACGGTGGCCGAGGCGGGTTACGCGGGATTCGACATGCCGAGCTGGTATGGCATTTGGGCGCCGGCGGGCACGCCGCAGGCGGTGATCGACAAGGTGTATGCCGCGACGCAGCAAGCGTTGCAGAACCCGGCGGTCAAGGCAAAGTTCGAGGCGCTGTCGTTCATCCCGGTGGGGTCCAGCCCGCAAGACTTCGCAGCCTTTCAGGCCAACGAATACAAGACCTACGAGAAAGTCATCAAAGCTATCAAGGCACGGGGCGCGAATGCCGCGCCGCGCACCTGAACAACAAGGAGACATGGCATGGAACAGAACGGATCGGAGATTCTGGGGTTCATCGGGCTTGGCGTGATGGGCGGGCCGATGTGCGCCAATCTGCTGAAGAAAAGCGGCCGCAAGGTGGTGGCGTACGACTCGGTGCAGGCGGCGGCCGATGAGGCGAAATCGCATGGCGCGGAGATTGCCGACGGCGTGGCGCGGGTGGCGGAGAAGGCGGACATCGTTTTCCTGTCGCTGCCGTCCATTGATCAGGTCGAATCGGTGTGCGAGGCAATCCTGGCGGCGCCGCGCCGGCCGTCCCTGATCGTGGACATGAGCACGAGCAATGTGTCGCGCACCCGGGCGCTGGCGGAGCGGCTGAAGGCGGAAGGCATTGCGTTTCTGGATGCGCCGGTGGCCCGCACCAAGCAGGCGGCTGTGGAAGGGAAGCTGTTCATCAGCGTGGGTGGCGCCGAGTCGGACTTTGCGCGGGTCGTTTCCTATCTGAATTGCATGGGCAGCGATGTGCTGCATTGCGGCGAGGTGGGCAGCGGGCAGATCGTGAAGATCCTGAACAACTACATGGTCTTCATGACGGTCAATGCGCTGTCCGAAGCGATCACGATCGGCCGCCAGGCTGGGATGGAAGCGGAGAAGCTGCTGTCGCTGTTGTCTCAGGGGTCGGCTGACAGTTTTGTGCTGAGAAACCATGGGATGAAGTCGTTGGCCAAGGACGACTTTCCGGAGAAGACCTTTCCGATGACGTACGCCATCAAGGATTGCTCGTTGGCGCTGGATTTGGCCAAGGAAGGCGGGTTCAGTCCGCGGATCGGGGCGTATACGCACGACATGATGTGCCGGGCGCGCGATGCGGGGTTTGCGTTGAACTACCACCCTGCTGTCATTCAGTTGATCGATGGGCGTGTGAAGGTTGAATTGCCTGAGCGGGTTTGAAGTGGTGGATGCTGTCCGTTTGCGCGGTCGGAGATATCGGAATCGGAGTTGCGGCTGGCTTAGGGGGGTGTTCTGTTGACGCCCGGCGCGGCGGCGGCCCGGGTCGCGCGGGGCTACGATTGCGGGCCGGAGCCTTCGCTCCGGACTGCCCCTTCGTCATCTTCGTCCAGGCCTCTCGGCCTTCCCTTCAGATTCCCTCGGGCGCATCTACACGCCCGCGCACCCCAGGCCGCCGCCACACCGGGCTCTGGTGGTTTGAACTTCACGGGCGCTGGGGAGGGATGAGTTCTTGAGGTTCTTGTTGGCGTCGGTGTCGGTTTGAAGCAGCTTGCGGGGCCCGCCCCACATTGGCCGCACGGGCGGCCTCGTGGGGCTTACGCGGTATCTTGCGTCCACGGGCCTGCGCTGCGCGCTCGTGGTGTGTAGGACTGATTCAGGTGTCTGACACCCTCATGCACTGATGCTTGAATTTGCGGATGGTGCTGCCGGGTGTCTGACACCGGCCACAGCACGCCCCCCCCCGCGCAGGCCTCAAGCGTCCAGCGCCATGCGCTTTGCCACATGCCCCACGACACGCCGCGTCAAATCCGTGGCGTGCTTTTCACTCCAGATGATTTCCATGCAGACCTGACCCGCGCTCTGCGGCAGTTCGCGGAACACCACGCCCGCAAAGCCCGTGGTGGCATAGGACGCCGGCGCGATCGACACGCCCAGGCCGAGCCGGACCATCTGGAAGATCGTGAGCGGACTGCGCGCCATGTGGCGGATGTCGGGGCTGAAGCCGGCCTCGTGGCAGCAGGCGACGATGGCGTCGTAGATCGCGGGCCCATGCTCGCGATGCAGCGCGACCATGGGTTCGTCCGACAACATGGATAGTTGAAAGCCTTCTTTCTGCGCCAAGGGATGCCGGCTGGGCAGTACGGCGACCAAGGGCTCGCGGTGGATGAGCTGGCGCCGTACCTCGGTACGCTCCGGGCGGGCATGGACAATGCCGGCGTCGAGCAGGCCCAGCGATACCGCCCTGACCTGCTCAGCCGACACCATGTCCACCAGCGACAGCGTCACGCCCGGGAATTCCGCGGCGACCTGGCGCTGGATGACGGAGACCAGGTGAAACAGTGCGGAAGTCGCGACGCCCACCCTCAGCACGCCGGAGTCGTCGTTGCCGGCGCGCACGGCGGCGTTGACCGCGGTGCGCATCTGGTCGAGCAGGATGCGGGTCTCTCGCAGGAAGGCCTGCCCAGCAGGCGTCAGCCGAACCTCGCGGCGGGTGCGCTGGAAGAGCTGCACGCCCATTTCCTCTTCAAGCGATTTGACGTGCTGCGAGAGCGGCGGCTGCGAGATGTTCAGCTTTTCGGCGGCTCGCCGGAAGCTGAGCTCTTCGGCAACCGTCACAAAGTAGCGCAGTTGGCGCATGTCCATGGCGTGACATCTTCTTGTTGGGGTCAGCGGTGCGAATCGCCCGCGGGCGCGGCGCCGCCGGCGGCGGGCCCCCATTGGACGGCTGGCTAGCATACTGCGGCCGGCCGTCCTTGCCCATCCCGCCGATGTCCCAGGCGCGGCGATCAGGCCAGCAGTTTCGTCAGGTCACGGACCGGGGTGGACGGCTCTGCCGACAGGAAGGCGTCCAGGATCAGCGTGGTGCGCACTTCCGGCAGCGTGAGGCCGGCATTGGCGCGGAACTTGTCGACAATGTCGGTCTGGCGCAGCGCGCGTTCACCGCTGCCCAGGTTGATGGGCACTTCTTCGCGCAGTTGCGTGCCATCGTGCAGCGTGACCGTCACCGCGCCGGAAAAGTATTTCGGGAACGCCGTGACTTCCTGTGCGCGGCAGATGGTGCGTCCCGCAAGCGACAGCAGCGCGGGATCCGACAACCGGGCGGGCGCCAGTTCCTGCAGCGTGAAGCGGCCCAGCGCCAGGCAGGCGGCCACGACGAACTGCACGCTGAATTTGGCGTCGTAGTCGCTGCGCGGCCGGGTCTTGATGTGCGCGGGCTCGGCGACGATGGGCAGCGTGGGCGCAGGCAGCTCGCAGGCGACCGAGCGGATGCGGCCGGCGTCCTGGATGGTGGCCTGGAGCCGCAGCGCCGCTTCGGCGCAGCCGTGGATGAAGTGGCAGACGGGGTACGGCTTGATCGAGGTTTCCAGCAGCGTCCATTCGTGGCCGAGTGCGCTGATGACGGAATCGGCGTCGACCTGGTCGGCGCGGGCCTGCATGTGGGTCTCGTAAAGGCCAAACTGCCCTTCATAGGGCCGGCGCGGGCCAAAGAAGCCGGCCTGCGCCATCTGCGCAGCGGTGATGCCGGCAAAGGCGCCCCAGCCCGGATGCAGGCGTTTGGTCCAGGCGCCGTCTTCCAGGAACACCTGGACGCCGGACGCGGTGCTGGCCGCGATGCCCTGCGCGGCCACGAGTTGTTCCTCGGTCAGGCCCAGCAGCTTGCCGGCGACCAGCGCCGAACTGAAGTGCGACACGACGCCGGTGGCGTGGTAGCCGCCCTGATGGAAGCCGCCTTTGACGGACCGGCCCAGGCGGATGGCCGCCTCCATGCCGATCGCGTAGGCGCTCAGCAACTCGCCCCAGCGCAGGTCGCGGGTCTCGGCGAGCGCCAGCGCGGCGGGCAGGCACGCCACCGAGGGATGCACGATGGCGCCGGGGTGCGTGTCGTCGAAATCCAGCCCGTGCATGAGGTAGCCGTTGGCCATGGCCGCGTCGCGGGCCTGCAAGGCCGGGCCGCCGCCGATGACGGTGGCATCGCCGGGTGCGCCGGCCGCGCGGATGCCGGCCAGGCCGGGTCCGGCGAAGTCGAACTGATGCGCGGCGAGGCCCAGCCCGATGGCGTCGATGATGTGGAGCAGCGATTTTTCGCGCACCGCCGCCGGAAGCGATTCCAGCGTCAGGCCGCGCGCGAAGCGGGCCAGGCCCAGCGCCAGGCTGGATGACGGGGCGCGCAGATTGGAGGTTGCATGCATGATGACCAGGGTTCCAATGTGAGAGTCGGTGCGCCCGGCGGGCGCGCCGCTTGGGTGTTCAATCCAGGGGGCTTTCGTGCAGCACGGCGACCGGCACGGGCAGGTCGCCTGGCAGACGGGGATAGCGTTTGAGCACCTGGGGATCGTGGCCCGGCACGAAGTGGCTGACCGATCCCGCCAGCTTCAAGAGGCGCTTGTGCCCGGCCAGCATCTGTTCCACATCCACCACCACTGGAAACGGCAGCTTCAGCGTCGCGTTGTCGTAGTAATGCGCGGCGTCCGAGGCCAGCACTACCCACCCGCGCGCCGTATGCACCCGCACCGCCTGCAGCCCTTTGGTATGGCCGCCGATGCGCAGCAGTTCGATGCCGGGTTGCAGCACGTCGTCGCCATCGTGAAACTCGACGCGGTCTTCGTACAGCCGGTGCACGAACTCGCAGACATCCTCGACCGAGAACGCGCGGCGCAGCACGGGCTGGCACATGCACGGGCCCGTCGCAAACGCCGCTTCGGCCTCCTGCAGGTGAAACCGCGCATTGGGCAGCTTGTCCAGGTTGCCGGCGTGATCCCAATGCAGGTGCGTCAGGATCACGTCCCGGATCTGTTCGGGCCGCACGCCAAGATGGCGCAGCGCGTCGATGGGGCAGCAGTCCAGCGGCCGGCCGCGCTGCGTCGCGCCGCGCTCGCCAAAGCCGGTGTCCACCAGAATCGCGGTGTCGCCCAGCTTGATCAGCCACACGTAAAAGTCCATCTCCACGGTGCCATCGTGCGCGTCGTGCAGGATGAAATTGTGCGAGGCCGGACGGGTCATGCGCGCGTATCGCAGCGCATAGACTTCATAGCAGGGTAAGTTGTCGGTCATGGCCGGGCGCCTCCTACGCCCTTATACGCCAAGATAGGCTTGCCTTACGAAATCGTCTTCAAGCAGTTCCTGGCCCGTACCGGTGCGCACGACTTCGCCGCGCTCCAGCACGTAGGCCCGGTGCGACAGCCGCATGGCCAGCCGGGCGTTCTGCTCGACCAGCACGATGGACAGTCCCGATTCCCGGTTCAGCCGTTCGACGGCTTGGGCAATTTCCGCGATCACCTTGGGCGCGAGGCCCAACGACGGCTCGTCCAGCAGCAGCAGTTTCGGCTGGGCCATGAGCGCCCGGCCGATCGCCACCATCTGCTGCTCGCCGCCCGACAGCGACCCGGCCATCTGCGCGCGCCGCTCCTGCACGCGCGGAAACAGTCCATAGATCATGTCGAGCGTGCGCCGCCGTGTGGCCGCGCAACGCGTGGTGTACGCGCCCAGTTCCAGGTTGTCCATGACCGTCATCCGCGGAAACAGGCGCCGGCCCTCGGGCGACAGCGCGATGCCGCGCGCCACGCGGCCCGCTGCGGGCATGGCGGCGATGGACTGGCCATCCCAGCGCAGGTCGCCGCGCGCCAGCGTCTTCAGTCCCATCATCGCCTTGAGCGTCGTGGACTTGCCGGCGCCGTTGGATCCCACGAGCGCCACGATCTCGCCGTCGCCGACCTGCAGCGACACGTCGTGCACGGCCTCCAGTTGGCCGTAGCGCACGGCAATGGATTGGGCTTCAAGCATGGGCATAGTCGGGGGCTCCCAGATAGGCTTCGATCACGGCAGGGTTGGACTGGATCTCTTGCGGGGTGCCTTCCGCGATCTTGCGCCCCTGCACCAGCACATAGATGCGATGGCACAGTTCCATCACCACGGCCATGTGGTGTTCGACGAACAGCACGGAAATACCGCGATGCGTGCGCAGCCGCTGCAGCAGCCGGCCCAGTTCGGCGCACTCTTCGCCATTCAGGCCGGCGGCGGGCTCGTCCAGCAGCAGGATCTTGGGATTGGTCGCAAAGCCGATCGCCACGCCCAGCAGTTTCTGGTGGCCGTAGGCCAGCCCGCCCGCCGCCACGTCCCGGTACGGCCCCAGCCCGGACAGCTCCAGAATCTCGTCCACCTCGCGCGCCACGCGCTGCAACGCGGCCTTGCGGGCGCGGGTGGTGACGGTGTGCGTCCACACGGAGCCGGGCAGCGTCGACAGCGCGCCGCGCAGCAGGTTCTGCGCCACCGTGGCGCCCTGGTAGACCGAGGTCGACTGGAACGTACGGGCCAGGCCGCGCCGCACCACCGCGCTGGGCGCCTTGCCCGTGATGTCCGCGCCCTCCAGCACCACCTGGCCGGCCGTGGGAATCAGCGTGCCGCTGATCAGGTTGAAGGCGGTGCTCTTGCCGGCGCCGTTCGGGCCGATCAATCCCACCACCTCGTCCCGCGCCACATGCAGGTCCAGGCCGCTGACCGCCTGCAGGCCGCCGAATCGCTTGGACAGGCCCTTGACCTCAAGCAGGGGCCGCGAAGTCGTTGACGTCGTCATGGCTGCTTCCTCCATTTACGCGGCAGGCGCATGCCGGCCAGCCCTTGCGGCAGGAACCGCAACATCAGAATCAATGCCACGCCGTACAGGATGTCCTGCGATTCCACCGCGCCGCGGAAGAACTCGGGCAGCGGCGTCATGACCAGCGCGCCCACCAGCCCGCCCAGCAGGTATCTGCGCCCGCCGACCACCATCATGATGATGAGTGCGACCGACAGGTGCATGTTGAACGACTCGGGCGAGATGTAGCCGACGTAATGCGCCAGCAGCGCGCCCCCCAGCCCGGCGAAGACGCTGGCAAGCGTGAACGCGAACAGCTGCGTCCGGCGCACGCCGATGCCGCTGGACTCGGCCAGCGCCGGGTTCTCGCCGACGGCGTCCACTGCCTCGCCTGCCGGCGACGCGTAAAACCCGCGGAAGAACGCCAGCACGGCAATGGCGATTACCGCCGCCAGCGCATAGAACGCCGGTTTGTCCAGGAAGACGTAACCGGCGATGGCGGCCGGGGGAATGTTGGTGATGCCGTTGGCGCCGCCCGTGACATCGCCGAATTCCAGCAGCACCAGGCGCAACAGTTCGCCGAAGGCAAAGGTCACCAGCACGAAGTACACGCCCTGCAATCGCAGCACGATGCGCCCGAGCAGATAGGCGGCCAGACCTGCGGCGGCCATTGCCGCCACGATCCCGACGGCGAACGGGAGCCCCAGGCCCTTGACGCAGAACACCGACGCATAGGCCCCGATGCCGGCCAGTGCGCCGTGGCACAGCGAGATCTGCCCTGCCCTGGCCAGTACCGACAGCGACGTCACGACGATGGTGTTGATGCAGATGAAGATGGCCAGGTGATAGGTGAAGGCCTGATTCAGCAGGAACGGGATGCAGACCAGTCCCGCGAGGCCTACCAGGCCCACCACCCCCAGCGGTTGCGGCGCGGCAGCCCCTCGGATCAGGGATTGCGATTCGGTCTGGCCCGGCGGTATCGACGGCAACACGGCTTTGCTCATATCCATCTCACGCCTCCGCCTTGCCCAGCAGCCCGGCGGGCCGCAATACCAGGATGCCCATCACCAGCGCGAAGATCAGGATTTCCGCGAGGCTGTTGCTCATGAAGGAACTGGCCAGGCTTTCCGACACGCCCAGCAGCAGGCTAGCCGCCGCCGCGCCCGGCACGCTGCCCAGCCCGCCAAGAATCACCACGATGAAGGCCTTGAGCAGCGGCGTGCTGCCGATGAAGGGCGAGACCGAAAACAGCGGCGCCATCAGCGCCCCCGCGATCGCCGCCAGCCCCACGCCGATGCTGAAGCCCAGCGGGTACATCAGCTTGGCCCGCACGCCCTGCGCCGTCGCGATCTCCATGTCCTGCACCGCGGCACGCAACGCCTTGCCCTGCCGCGTATGGATCAGGAACCCATACAGCACCGCCAGCACGATCACCGAGCAGACCGCGACGTACAGCCGCGACGCGGGGATGATCACCGTGCCAAGGTGGAACACGCCCTCGGCGACCTGCGGCATGATCTGCGAGTCTGGTCCGAACACCACCAGCGCCACCGACTGCAGGATCATCCCCACGCCGATGGTTGCAATCATGCCGTTGAGCTCATCGTGGCGGAAGGGCTTGAGCACGGCCCACTCCACGAGCCAGCCCAGGGCCGCTGTCACGACGAAGGCGCCCAGCAACGCCACGAGGAACGGCGCCTGCCAGTGGCTCATCAGAACGTAGGTCGCGAACGCCCCGACCATGTAGAACTGGCCGTGCGCAAAGTTGACGACCCGCATCACGCCGAATACCAGCGTGAACCCCACCGCCATCAGCAGGTAAAGCAGGCCGATGATGACGCCATTGACCAGCGCCTGGGCTAACAAATTGGACATGAAAATCCCCTTTCGCCGGCTTATTTCTGGATATCGACGCACTTGTCGATATCGCAACGCGCCACGGTGACTTCCTGGCCATTACGGACCTCGGAGATGAAGAACGGCGAGGCGACCTGATGGTCGATGCCATAGCGCGCCTTGCCGCTCCAGTTCACGATGCCCTGGATGCCCTTGTAGTCCTTCAGCTTGGCAAGCTCATCCCGCACCTTGGTGCTGTCAGCCACGGTGCCCGCGTTCTGCATGGCCTTGAACAGCATGTGCGTTCCGTCGTAGAAGGCCGGGCTGAATCCGTTCATGTTCTTCTTGTATTTGTCCTGGTAGCGCTGGGCGTAATGCGCCACCTCCTTGTTATTCGGATCCTGCAGCGACGTGACCATCATGCCCTCGGTCGCCGTCTTGCCCGCCACCGCCACGATCTCGGGCGTGGCCGGTCCGCCATTGCGCACGATCGGCCCCTTGAAACCCAGCTCCCGCGCCTGCCGCACGATCATTCCCGCGGTAGCCGGCGAGTTGCCGTCCAGTTCGATGGCGTCGATGCCCGAACTGATCATCCGGGTCAGCAGCGGCACCATGTCCACCCGCTGGCGTTCGAAGAATTCCTTGCTCGACAGCGCGGCGCCCGCCTTTTCGTAGGCCTTGGCCAGGTCATTGGAAATCTGCTGCCCGGACTCGTCGTTGGGAAAGAGGCCGCCGACTTTCTTCAGATTGAAGCGCTTGACCAGCCACGCGATGATCGGCGGCGCCGTCTCCTCGGTCGTCAGATTGGGACGGAAGGAGTACGGCTTTTCCGGGCTGAGCGCCTTGTTGGTGAAGCCCAGCGTCATGATGATGACCTTCTCGCGCTCGGTGACCGGCTGCACGGCCAGCGCCGGCGCGGACCCCATCGGGCCGATGATGTACTTGACCTTGTCGTCGCTGACCAGGCGGTTGGCCGCCGTGACCGCGTCGGCCGACTGGTACTTGTCGTCATAGGGGATGACGCTGATCTTGTACTTCTTGCCGCCGACCTCCAGGCCACCCTGCGCGTTGATGTCGTCGGCCGCGAGTTCGGCGCCGTACAGCAGCGCCTGGCCCCACGCGGCGCCTGCGCCGGACAGCGTCACCAGTGCGCCGATCTTCAGCGTGTCCTGCGCCATGGCCGCGGCGGGCAGCGTTAACGCCAGGGGCAGCACCACCTTGCAAATTCGATTCATGTCTCTCTCCTGTCTTTTTTGTGTAGTCAGTGCGTGAACATCAGGTGTCGTGCGCTGGGGACGGCCGCGGACGGCCGTCCGGCGTCACAGGGGAATTTCGATATCCAGCAGCGGCGCGTGCTGCTGCGCGCCGTACACGTCCACGTCGCCCACCGCGCCCGAAGCCACAGGCCGCGGCAACGTCGCCTTCCACGCCAGCGCGGGCGGGTATTCCGTGAACAGCACGTCCTGCTCACGCACGCCGTACAGGCGTGCAATCAGCGCGGCGCTGACGACGCCCGTGGCGCGCACGCGCTCGAACAACGCCGGGTCATCGAACATGATGTCCAGCGTGATGGAAAACGGCCCGGCGTTCTTGCTCTTGCAGGCCTTGGCAATGTCTTTCAGTCTGGCCACGTCGGCTCTCCCCGCTCAGACGGTTTCGTATTCGATGGGAAACAGGCTGAGCGGATCAGCCACTTCGATCACGTGCTGCATGAAGAATTCGTAGATCGGACCGCGCTCGATATCCGACGGCGAGAACGGAAAGGCCATGTTTCCCTCGCGGCACATGCGCCCCGGAAAGTCCGAATGCAGCAGCGTCACGCGGGCCAGCGACAGCGCCGCATTGGCGATCTCCTGCGTCCTGCCCACGACTTCCGCCACGATGGCGAGTTCTTGCGGCAGGAAACCGGGGTTCGGTTCCCAGGCCCCCATCACGCCGTTTGCCCCGTAGACCCGCAGCACCAGCTTCCAGTCCTGGGGGTCCAGTCCAAGGGCCGTGACTTTCGTCGCCGTGGATGTGCGCACGAAGTCCAGGAAGCTGTCGGCCTGACCGATCAGGCCCGGGTCGCGCGTGGCGGCAAAGGCCACCGCGCTGTAGCCCGCCCGCTTCACGCCTTCCAGCTTGATCGTGTAGCGTTGAGGCTCCCACTTCATGCCCGTGATCCGCACACGGCGGTCTGACACCGGCCGGATCTCGCAATCGCGGGTGTCAACGCAGCCGCCGGGCTCATAGCGCAGTACGGGGCTGGCGTTCTCGTGCAGCGCCTGCACCGCCACCGACAGCGGCGTGCAGCGCAATTCTGGGTTGAGCGGCTCGGCCTCCACATAGTCCTCGCCCACCGTGACCATCAGGCAATCGTGCTTCTTGGGGATCGCGGCGTTGCACGCGCACTCCAGCATCTTGCCGGCATACCAGGCGGGCGCCTCGGGCAGACCGTGGTGCATCGCCAGCGCCACCCAAGGCGCCGGGTCCGTGCCCCGCCCACCCAGGATCACCTGCGCGCCCTCGGCCAAAGCCTGCCGATACGGCTCCGGACCCATCATGCCGACGATGCGCACCGCGTCGTCGACCTCTTGCGCCGTCAATGCGTCCGCCGTGCCTAGCGCCCGAATGCGGTCCTCGGCGATCGCTTGACGAATCACGGCCGGGTCCTGCTCGGCGTGAATCAGCGCCATCTTGAAATGCAGGCCATGTTCGCGGGCGATCTCGCGCACGATGTCGGCGCAGGCCTGCAGGTGCGGCTCGCCTCCAGCGCCTCCGCACGTGCCCACCATCATCGGGATGCCGTTGCCAATGGCCGCGCGCAGCAGCAGCGACAGGTCGCGCTTCATGGCCAGGCGGGAATTCAATGTCTTGCCGGACCCCAGGTAATGCGGACCGGGATCGCTGGAACCGCCGTCCACACCGACCATGTGGGGCTTGAGCTCCATGGCCGCCTTGATCGAGGCCTCCGGAAACCCGTAACCCAGAATGCCGCTGGCCGACATCATGCGCACGCTTTGAGTGGTCATGTCCGTGGTCCTTAGCGGCTGCCGATCTTCCAGTCGCCCGCGCGCGGCCGCGAGAGGCCCAGGTTGCCGCGCAGCGTGCCGCTGGCGTACTCCTTGCGCACCAAGCCGCGTTTCTGCAGGTGCGGAATGACAAGCCGCACGATCTCCTCGTAAGTGCCGGGCACCGCAGTCGCCGACAGCACGAAGCCATCGCACCCCTTGCTGAACCACTCTTCCATCATGTCCGCCACCTGCTCGCCGGTGCCGCAGAAGACGGGGCCGTCGTTCAGCGTGCCGCGGCCCGACGCCTCGACGAAGTCGCGCACCGACGGATTCTTCTTGCCGCTCACCTGGACGACCTTGTCTCGCAGGCTCTGCCAGGACATCGCGGCCAGCTCCGCGTCGGTGAAGGGCTGGTCGTAGGGCCGGCCGGAAAAGTCGATGTTGGCCGTCTCGCCGATCATCGTCAGGCCGTCGATGGGCCGCGACAGGCCGGCGATCATCTCGCGCTTTTCGCGGGCCAGGCTTTCGGTTTCGGCGGCGATGATCTTGACCTCGGCGGCCACCTTCAGGTCGTCGGGATTGCGGCCGGCCTTGGCCACGCCGTCCTTGAGTGCCTGATACTGCTTGATGCCGCCTTCCAGCGTGGGGTACTTGGCGAACACCACTTCAGCCCAGCGCGCCGCGAACGCCAGCCCGCGCCCGCTCTGGCCGGCCTGCAGGATCACCGGGTTGCCCTGCGGCGAACGCGGTACGGTCAGCGGGCCGCGCGACCGGAAGAAGCGCCCTTCGTGGTCCAAGCGCCGCACCTTGTCCGGATCGGCGAAGAAGCCTTCGGCTTTGTCGGCGACGATGATGTCGTCTTCCCAGGTGTCCCAATGGCCCATGACCACTTCCATGAATTCATCGGCGCGGTCGTAGCGAAGGTCATGCTCCAGGTGTTCGGTGTGGCCGAAGTTGGCGGCTTCCGAATCGTTCATCGAGGTGACCACGTTCCAGGCCACGCGGCCCTTGGTCATGAGGTCCAGCGTCGCGAACAGGCGGGCCACGTGGAACGGTTCGTAGTAGGTCGTGGAGTACGTGGCGCCCAGTCCAAGGTGGCGGGTGGCCATCGCCATTGCCATCAGCACCGCCGTGGGTTCGAGCTTCACGGCGCGCACGCCGTGGCGCACGGTCTCGTGGTGATTGCCGTTGTAGATATCCGGCATCGCCAGGCGGTCGTCAAAGAACGCCATGTCGAAGCAGCCGTCTTCCAGCGTCCTCGCGATGCGCTGGTAGTACTCCGGCGTCAGATAGTCGGTCATGCTCGACGGATTTCTCCACGAGCCGACATAATTGGAGCAATTCTGGGCTTGCAGGAAGGCCACCAGGGCCATTTGACGGGCGGTTGTGCTCATTGCTTTTCCGGTTTCCGGTGGGTTCGTGAAGAGGTCGAAGTGGGCTCAGTATTGGTGTCGACTCGGATATGCACAATTTCCGCGGCGTGATACATCTATAACCACCATGAATCAATCCAACGACCCGTCCGCCCTCACCCGGCTCGAACTCTCCGAGCTGGAAACCTTTCTCTGGGTCGTGCGCGAAGGCAGCTTCAGCGAAGCCGCGCGCAAGCTGCATCTGTCCCAGCCCGCCGTCACCAATCGCGTCAAACGGCTTGAAGACAAGCTGCGCACCAAGCTGCTGCAGCGGACCACGCGCCAGGTCAGCGCGACGCCCGAGGGCATCCGCCTGCGGGACGCAGCCGAAGCCGCCTTGGCGGGGCTGCGCGACGTCATGCGCCAGTTCCAGCTCAGCGCCGAAACCGGCCGCCACCGCATCGTGGTGGCGTGTACGCCGATGCTGGCTGCGACGGTGCTGCCGCGTCTGATCCACGACTACCAGCAGCGCTATCCGGACATCCAGGTCGTGCTGCGGGACCTGCCCTATGCGCAGGTGGTGCAGGCGATCACACAGGACGCGGCGGACTTCGCCGTGGCGGCGCTGGACACCAAGCAGCGCGGGTTGCAGTTCCAGTCATTGGCCGAGGAAAAGGTCATGCTCGTCGTGCCCGCCGGCCATCCGCTCGCCGCGCATGCCAGCGTCACGCTGTCGATGATCGCGCCCTACCGGATCATGTTCCTGGACCGCTACCTGTCGCTGCGCAAGCACCTGACGGAAGAATTCGCCAAGCAGGGGCTGAGCTTCGAGCACACCACGGCGTCGACCCTGCCCACGCTGCTCGGCATGATCGACGCCGGCAATTGCGTCACCTTCCTGCCGCGCACCATGGTCCAGCGCAACGCGCAGTCGTCGCGCGTGCTGATCGAGATCCAGGACCTGGACGCCACCCGCCACTGGGGCTGCATCCTGTCGCGCCGGGCCGAGCTGTCCGCCGCCGCGCAAGCCTTCAAGGACTACCTGCGCAAGCACTTTCGCGAGCAGCTTGCCGAACCGGTCTGAGTCCGTCATTCATAACGGTACGTAATAGACGCATACCGGAACACAATTTGTGGCCGGTTCCCCGCCGCTCCTAGACTTGGCGCCATGCCAGGCGGGAAGCGGCGGCGCGGGTTGCATGCCTTGCCGCGGGCCTGGCGCCCACGAAACAGGATGCGAGCATGACACCCTTCGACAGCAAGGAATTCCGCCGCGCGCTTGGCGCGTTTCCCACCGGCGTCACGGTGATCACTACCTGCGATGCCGCAGGCAAGCCCTACGGCGTTACCGCCAATTCGTTCAGCTCGGTGTCGCTGGACCCGCCGCTGATCCTGTGGAGCCAGTCCACCACCTCCAGCAGCTACCCGGCGTTTCGCGACTGTCCGCGCTTTGTCGTGAACATCCTGGCTGACCATCAGGTCCACGTCTCGAACCAGTTTGCGAAGTCGGGCGCCGACAAGTTCCGCGAAGTCCCCGTCATGACCGGCCTGGGCGGCGTGCCCATCATCGACGACTGCGCGGCGCATCTGGAATGCGTGAAGGTCGCCGCCTATCCCGGCGGCGACCACGTCGTCTACCTGGGCCAGGTGGAAAAGATCTTTCGCAGCGGCCACCATTCGCTCGCGTTTGGCGACGGCAAGTACCTGCGCACCTTCGCACACGACCTGGGCGAAGTCGGCAGCCAGACCGGCGCGTCGGGCCTCGGCACCCTGAAGGCGCAGCGGATCGCGATGGCGGCGTTGCCGGCCATCTGCGAACACATCGGCCAGCGCACGGTCGGCATCGCGGTGTGGGGCAACCAGGGCGCCACCATCGTGGGCTGGGAACCGTCCGCGCATCCCGTCAGTCCTTACCTGCAAGCGGGCGTGGTCGTGAGCCTCACGCAATCGGCCACCGGCATCGCCTTTGCCGCGTTCATGCCGCCAGCGCAAACGCAGGCGGCCATCGACGAGGAACTTCGGGCGAGGGCTCGCAGCGGCCAGCCCGACAACGGCCAGTTCGCGCAGCGAATTGCCGAGGCCCGGCAGCACGGCTTGGCGCGGGCCGTGGGCACGGCCGCCTCGCCCCGCCACCAGGTCACGGTCAACGCATTCAGCGCGCCCGTCTATGACGCGGCCGGCCACATGGTGATGGCGATCTCCACGACCTGCGAGGCCGAACGCCTGCCCGCGGACTGGGACGGCGACGTGCCTGCGGCGCTGCTCGCGGCGGCGCGCGACCTGTCGCATCGATTGGGAGGTGTCATCGACGTGTAGCAACCCGCCCCTAGCGGGGCGGCACACGCGGCACTAGCGGGCAGGCGCATCAGAGCTGTCCGGGCACCACCCGGTTGCGCCCCTGCCGCTTCGCTTCATACAGGCCCCGATCGGCGGCCTGGATCAGCTCGGTGCACGGCTGACCCGCTTGCGGGACCGCCGTGGCCAATCCGATGCTTACCGTCAGCCACGGGCCAAAGCCCGCGTCGCGCTGGGGAATCTGCATGGCTTCCACGGCGCGGCGCAGCTTTTCGGCGGCAAGCCGCGCGCTGCCGCCGGGCGTGCCGGGCAACACCAGCGCAAATTCCTCGCCGCCAAAGCGCGCCGCCAGGTCGGTGGAGCGGTCGCAACTGGCGAAGATAGTGTTGGCGACACGCTTTAGCGCCTCGTCGCCCGCGATGTGGCCATAGGTGTCGTTGTAGGACTTGAAGTGGTCCACGTCGATCATGAGCATGCTGATCTCGCGGCCATCGCGTCCCGCGCGCTGCCATTCGGCATTCAGGTATTCATCGAAATAGCGCCGGTTGCCCAGGCCGGTCAGGCCGTCCGAATTGGTCAGCCGGCGCAACTCCATATTGCTTTCCAGCAGTTGCTGCTGGCTCTGGCGCAGCGCCTGGTAGGCCTCGTCGCGCTGCACCAGCGCCATGTAGGAACGCGAGTGGTAGCGGATGCGCGCAATCAGCTCGATGGAATCCGGCAGCTTGACCAGGTAGTCGTTGGCGCCCGCCGCGAAGGCCGCGCTCTTGATGGCGGGATCTTCCTTGGTGGACAGCACGATGATCGGGATGTCACGCGCGACGGGATGGGCCCGGTACTCACGGACCAGGCTCAGGCCGTCCACGCCGGGCAGCACCAGGTCCTGCAGGATGACCGTGGGGCGGGTCTGGATCGCGACGCTCAACGCCTTGTAGGGATCCGAGCAGTAGTGAAAATCGATGTTGCCCTCGGGCACCAGCGCCCGCCGGATGGCTTCTCCAACCATGACCTGGTCGTCGACAAGCAACACCATCGCCCCGTGCGAATTGAGATCCGCGGAGACCGTGTCGTCAGGGGATGGGAGCATAGTAAGTCCTTGATGTCCAACGATGTGCCGCGGCTCAGGCGAAAGCCTGGATGACGCGGGACGCAATTTGTTCGAGCGGCCGGATTTCCACCGCGGCCTGCATGGCTGCGGCTGCCTTCGGCATGCCATAGACGGCGCTGGTGGCCTGGTCTTGTGCGATGGTGAGGCAACCGCGCTCGCGCAGCGCCTTCAGGCCGCGCGCGCCGTCCTGGCCCATGCCGGTCAGCAGCACGCCGACCGCCGCACCGCGCCAGTGCTGCGCGACGCTGTGAAAGAAGACGTCGATCGAAGGCCGATACAGGCTTTCGCGCGGGCAGTCCGTGTACCGGAGGGTACCATCGTCGCACAGCGCGAGATGGTCATCCGTGCCCGCCAGCAGGATCTGGCCGGGCAGCGGCCGTTCGCCTTCCCGGGCCAGCCTGACCGGCAGCGGCACCTGGTCATTGAGCCAATCCGCCATGCCCGCCGCGAATGACGCGTCCACATGCTGCACCAGCACGATGCCGGCCGGAAAATCCAGCGGAAGATCGCGCAGCAACTGGGCCAGCGTCGCCGGGCCGCCGGCTGACGCGCCCACCGCCAGCAGCCGGCGCGCGCCTGCGGGCGCCGCGGGCTTGCTGACCGGCGTCAGCGCCGGACGGTTGCCGTAACGGCCGATCAGCCAGCCGATGTTGCGGATCTTGCGCAGCAGCGGCGCCGCCGCCGTGCGCATGTCGGCGGCGCCGACCACCGGCGTGTCCACCGCATCCAGCGCGCCGTGGCCCATGGCGTCAAAGACCCGCGATGTATGGCCCGCCACGTCGGACGTCACGACAACGATGGCGCAGGGGGCTTCGGCCATAATGCGGCGCGTGGCCTCGACGCCATCCATGACGGGCATGATGAGGTCCATCAGCACGACATCGGGACGGTCACGGGCGCATTGCTGGACGGCCTCCAGGCCGTCGGAAGCCGTCCATGCGACCTCCAGGCCGGGTTCCAATGCAATGACTCGCCGCAGGACTTCGACGGCGAGGGGCATATCGTTGACGATCCCGATTCTCACGTCCGTGCCTTCCCGATGAGGTCTTCAACGGCGTCGAGCAGCGCATCATCATGGAAGCTGCCCTTGGCCAGATAGTAGTCCGCGCCGGCATCCAGCCCGCGCTGCCTGTCCTCTTCCCGGTCCTTGTACGACACCACCATGACGGGCAGGGTCTGCAGCTTGGGATCCGCCTTGATCCGCGACACCAGCTCGATGCCGTCCATGCGCGGCATGTCGACGTCGGTCACGATCAGGTCGAAGTCCTCGGTGCGGAGCATGTTCCAGCCGTCCATGCCGTCCACGGCGACCGCGACATCGAATCCGCGGTTCAGCAGGAGCTTGCGCTCAAGCTCGCGAACCGTCAATGAATCGTCCACCACAAGCACGCGCTTGCGGCGGCGCGCGGCGGCCGCGCCCGACCCGCCGTCGACCCGCGACAGCCGCCCGCCCTCGATCAGCTTCTGGACGGACACCAGCATGTCCTCGACGTCCAGGATCAATAGCGGCGTGCCGTCATCCATGAGCGAGCCCGCCATCACGTCCTGAACCTTGCCCAGGCGGGGATCCAGCGGCTGCACGACCAGCGTGCGCTCGCCCACGTAGCGGTCCACGGCAATGCCGTAGAGCCGGTCGTGGTCACCCACCACCACCACGGACAAGGTATCGGCGGCCGGCGCGGCCTCGCCGGCGCGCAGGATCTGCCGCGCCGACACCAGGCCGATCTGCCGGTCCTGGAAGCGGAAATGCTGCTGGCCTTCCAGCTGCTCGATCTCCTTGGCGTCCACCTGCAACGCATGGCTGACATAAGCCAGCGGGAACGCGTAGATCTCGTTCTGCACTTCGACCAGCAGGCTGCGCACTACCGACAGCGACAGCGGCATCTCCAGCACGAAACGCGTGCCCCGGCCCTGCTGCTGGTAGACCCGCACCGCGCCGCGCAACTGGCGGACCATGGTCTGGACCACGTCCAGCCCCACGCCGCGGCCAGAAATCTCGGTCACCTCGTCGCGCGTGCTGAAGCCCGACAGGAACAGGAATTCCAGCAGTTCGGCTTCGCTCAGGCGCGACGCGGTCTCGGCGTTGGTGAGCTTGCGTTCGACGACTTCTTCGCGCAGGTGGTCCAGCGAAATGCCGGAGCCGTCGTCAGCCAGCTCAACCAGCAGCATGCCCGCCGAATGGCGCGCCGAGAGCGTGATCAGGCCCTCGGCCGGCTTGCCGGCGCGTTCGCGGACCTCGGGCGCCTCGATGCCGTGATCCACCGCGTTGCGCAGCAGGTGCATGAGCGGCGCATCCAGCTTTTCGAGGATGTCCCGATCCACCTGCGTGTTTTCGCCCTCGATCTCAAGGCGAACCTGCTTGCCCAGCGAACGGCCCAGATCCCGCACCATGCGCGGCATGCCGCCCACGCCATCGCCAAAGGGCCGCATGCGGCAGGCGAGCGCGGTGTCATACAGGCGCCGCGTCAGGTGATTCATGCGCCAGCCAAATTCGTCGACTTCGCTGGTGCGTTGCGTCAGTTCACGCTGGCACTGTTCAAGGATGCGCTGGGCATCGTCCAGCGCGGCCTGGCCGCGTGCGTCCAGTTGCTGCTCGGCCAGCACGGCCCGCAGGCCGTCCAGCGCGTGCGCCGCGCCCGATTGCATCCGCCGCAGCCGCAGCATGGCGGTGCTGAAAGGCCCCACCCATTGCGACTCGACCAGCGTTTCGCTGGACAGGCCGAGCAGCCGGTTCAGCGTGTCGGCGGTAACGCGCAGCACCCGCTCGCCCTCGCCCACGCTGCCGTCCGAACTGCGGCGCGATGGCAGCGCGGCGGGCGCGGGAGACTTTGCAGCGGGGGCCGGCGCGGCGACGGCGGGCTCGTCTTCGATCCGCACGATCGGGGGCAGGTAGTCGGACGGCCGCCCCGTGCGCGGCGCCGGGGCCGGCGTCGCGGCGGGCGTGCCGGGCGCTTTGGATAAGTTCGGGAGATTGGGCGCGCTGCTCAGCCTCGCCACCAGATCGCCGATCTCGGCGTCCAGTTCGACGCCGGGCGTGGCGACGCGTTGCAGCAAATCGGTGCCCAGCAGCAAGGCATCGATGTCGGCGGCTTGCAGGCGCAGGCGGCCTTCCTGCGCCGCCACCAGGCAGTCTTCCATGGCGTGCGCGATGCGCACCGCCGGATGCAGGTCCACGATGCGCGCCGCCCCCTTGAGCGAATGCGCGGCGCGCATGCAGGCTTCGAGGTGCGGCGCGGACGTGGGGTTCTTTTCCAGGGCGAGCAGCCCGTCGTTCAGCACCTGCACCTGGGTGCGGGTTTCGAGCTGGAACAGTTCGAGGAGCGACGCGTCGCGCATCTGATCGGGATTCACGCGAGGCTCCGTTCCAGTGCCTGCATCAGCAGGGTTTCGTCCAGCACGCCGACGGCGCGGCCGCCGCAGCGCGCCACGCCGCGCGAATACTTCAGGCTTGCGCCCTGCACCGTCGACGGCAGCGGCTCCAGCGCGTCCAGGTCCACCTCGTGCATGCCCTCGACCTCGTCCACCGGCAGCACCACGGCGCGGCCCGCGCCGCCGAATATCAGCATGCGCGCGGTGGCGGGACGCTCACGCGACTGCGGCGCCGCCGCGTCCAGCCCCAACAGGCGCTGCAACGACACGCACACCGTCAGCGTGCCGCGCACGTTGGTCACGCCCAGCACCGCCGGATCGCGCCGGTGCGGCAGGCTGATGATGCCCCGCGTGCCGGCCACCTCGTCCAGCGACCGGGTCGGCAGGCCCATCCATTCGCGGTGCAGCCGGAACACCAGCAGCGACGACAGATTGTCCGAATGCTGCGGCGGCGCGGCTTCGTCGGCCTCTTGCATGGCGGGCGGCAGGCGGTCAAGGATGCGCTTGGCCGCCGCGGCATACACCGGGCAGTTGCGGCAATGCACGTGCTCGGCAAGCTGCGGACAGCTTTTGTCGCCACGTATGCCAATGCGGTTCCAGCAGTCGTCCACGCCGGACAGCGCTTCAATCGCGTCAGTCACGTCGTGCCTCCCCGCGCGCCGCGCGCGCTTGCAGGCGACGCGCGCCCTCGTGATCGCCATCGGAGGCCACCAGCGCGGCCAGGTGCAGCAAGGCCTCGCGGTGGTTCGGGTCCAGGTACAACGCCTTGCGGTACGCTGCCTGCGCCTGCCGCGACTGCCCTTCGGCGTCCAGCAGCAGCCCCTGCAGATGCAGCGCGTCGGCACTGGCGCCATGGATGTCGATGTGCGACTGGCACTGCGCCATCGCTTCGCGCACCCGGCCCAGGTCGGCCAGGGCGGCTATCTCGCGCAGCGACGTCTGCGCGGCCTGCCCCGTTGCGACGGTGCGCGGTGCGAGTTGCGGTGCGGATGGCGGGTCGGCAATTGCCGCATGCGGCAACGGCAGCCGGGGCGCGGGCGCCTGCGCGACCGGGCGGCGCGGCGGCGTCCAGGCATGCACGATAGGTCCCTGACTGGACAGCGGCGTGCGCGCGGCGGCCGGCATCTCTGCCGGCGCGGGCGCGGGTTTTGCGCGGAAAGCAAAAGACCGCGCCAGCGGCACGGAAGGCAGGCGGCGTCCGGTCAGAAGACTGGTTTCGGCAGGCCCGACGAACAACACGCCGTCGTCCCGCGCGAACCGGCGCAGCACCTGCACGGCCCGTTCCTGCGTCGCCATGTCGAAGTAGATCAACAGGTTGCGGCAGAACACGAAGTCATACGGCGCGGCGCCCGCCAGGAGGTTCGGATCGAACAGGTTGCCGGACTGAAAACGCACCTGCCCGCGCACGCGCGCAGCCAGTTGATGGCCGTCCGGCACCTCTGAAAAATGCTGGTCGCGGAACGCCAAGTCGCCCCCGCGGAACGAATTGCGTCCGTAGACGGCGCGCTGCGCGAATTCGACCATGCGCACGCTGATATCCACCGCGTCCACATGGAACCGGTGCGGCGGCACGCCTGCATCCAGCAGCGCCATCGCGATGGAGTACGGCTCTTCTCCGCTGGAGCACGGCACACTCAGCACACGCAGCACGCGTGCGTCGCAGCCCGGCGCAAACAGGCGGTCGCGCGCCAGCTTCGCCATGGCGGCCTGGGATTCCGGATACCGGAAGAACCAGGTCTCGGGCACGATCACGGCCTCGATGAGCTGCTGCATCTCGTCGGGCCAGGCCTGCACGCGCATCAGATAGTCCTGCTCATCGTCCACGCCCGCCGCGTGCATGCGGTGCCGCACCGCGCGCTCGACGGCCGCCTGGCCGATGGACCCGCTGTCCAGTCCCATGCGGCGCTTGAGCAGGCCGCTGAATTCCTCGACCAGACTCATGGCTGCGCCTCGGCTGTCGACGCGTCATTGCCGGACGGAAACAGCAGCGCCCGCACGAAAGCGGGCAACAGGTCATTCACGGATACCGCCTGCACCATGCCTTGCGCGTCGTTCAGGACCGGACCGAGATAGCGCGCCTCGGCATTGTCCAGCGCATGCGGCTGAAACGCTGCCGGGTCATAGTGGACGGTTTCCGTGGCCTGTTCCAGGATCAGCCCAAGCAGGCGCTCGGCGTCTCCGTGATCGGGCCGGTAGCGCACCAGCGCAAGTCGCGTGCTGGTGACGGCGGCAAACGCACCCGCGCCTGCCAGCGCGCTCATGTCGATGACCGGCACGGCAACGCCGCGGCGCTCCATCATGCCGGCCACCCAGTGCGGCGCGCCCGGCACCTGCTTGAGGACGCGCAGCCCCAGCACTTCGGCGATATCCCCGGCATCCAGCGCATAGCGATCCGCGCCAATTCTGAAAAGCAGATACAGCCGGCGCGCGGGGCCGGCATGGCCCGCGGCGGTGCGTGCGCGGACGGCAGGAGCAGTCATGGAAACGATCACACCTTGAAGCGCGACACGCCGCTGCGCAGGTCGTTGGCCACCAGCGTCAGCTCTTCAATGGCAAGGCTGGACTGCCGCAGCGACTCGACCGTCTGCTGTGCCGCGTCGCTGAGCTGCTGCAGGGCCTGGTTGATCTGTTCGGCCCCGGTGGCCTGCGCCTGCATGCCCTCGTTGACCATCTGCACGCGCGGCGCCAGCGTCTGCACCTGCTGGATGATCTGCGACAACTGGTCGCCCACCTGCTGCATGTCGGCCATGCCGCGGCGCACTTCCTCGGAAAACTTGTCCATGCCCATGACGCCGGCCGACACCGACGACTGGATCTCACGCACCATCTGTTCGATGTCGTAGGTCGCCACCGCCGTCTGGTCGGCAAGGCGTCGGATCTCGGTGGCCACCACCACGAAGCCGCGGCCGTACTCGCCCGCCTTCTCGGCTTCGATCGCCGCGTTCAGCGACAAGAGGTTGGTCTGGTCCGCCACCTTGGTGATGGTCGTCACGACCTGCGTGATATTGCCGGCCTTTTCATTCAGCACCGCAAGCTTGGCGTTGACCGAGCCCGCCGCACCCACCACGTTGCGCATGGTGTCTTCCATGCGCGCCAGGCCGACCTGTCCGCTGCCGGCCAGCGTGGCGGTCTGTTCGGCCGCGCTGGAAACTTCGGTCATGGTGCGCACCAGTTCGCGGGACGTTGCAGAGATCTCGCGCGACGTGGCGCCGATTTCGGTGGTGGTGGCGGCCACTTCCGACGCGGTGGCCTGCTGCTGCTTGGACGTCGCGGCGATTTCCGTCACCGACGTGGCCACCTGCACGGCCGATCGCTGCGTCCGGGCGACCAGACCGGTCAGCTCGTCGACCATGCCGTTGAATCCCGTTTCGATGGCGTTGAACTCGTCGTTGCGCGCCAGCTTCAGCCGGCGGGTCAGGTCGCCGCTTCCCGTGGCTTCCAGGGTCTTCACGATGTCGCGCATGGGGTTGACGATGGCGCGCAGGAGCAGGAACCCGCACACGATGGACGCGGCGATGGCCATCGCCAAGGACACCAGCATGCCGGTCTCGGCGGCGTCCACCGACTCCTTGATGCTGACCGCGGCGTCGTCGGCCTGCCGCTTGTTTTCGGCAACCATCTTGGCCAGGGTATCGCGCCCCCGGTAAAACGACGGCCGCAGCTCGGACACGATGCGCGTTTGCGCGCGGTTCGGATCCGCCAGCATCGCGGGCGTCAGGATCTCGGCCCGGATGCGTTTGTACGCCTGCAGCTCCTTTTCGAATTCGTCGAACAGTTGCTGGTCGTCCTGCCGGGAGATGGTGCGCCGGTAGAACTCGATGTGCTCGTCAAGCTGCACATCATTGCGTGGCAGCGTCTCCAGCGCGGCGCGGCGCTCCGCCTCGGTGGACGCGTTGAAGGCGTCCTGCACCACCACAAACCCGGCGAACCACGACGCCCGGATCGACGTGCTGTAGTAGATGCCGGGCACGGCATCGTTGTTGATCATTTCGGCTTGGGCTTCGACATGCAGTAGCCGCCGGTAGTCCACCACCACCATCAGCGTCATGATGGCGAGAACCGCCAGGAAACTGACCAGGATGCGCTGGCGGAGCGTCACATTCTTCATACCGGGAGACCTTTGTACTGTATCGACTCGTCGACGCCCTGGCGGGACGCCCCTGGATTATTCCCGCGCCGGCCTGCCCGCAGCCGGAGGTTTAGGCGGGAATGTGGGAAATTTCGACAATTATTACAAAGGTGCCGTGTCACAGCCATGAAAAACGCGGGAAAACGCAAAACATGGCTAGCTTGTCGGAAAAATGCAAAGATTTATTACACAAAATCAATCGAAGTTTGTGAGCATCGGTACGTGACGGTCATTGCGTAACGGTCATTACGCGACGCCCCACAGCGCCGCCGGCGGCCGCTCCTGCACCCAGTCGCGCGCCTTTTCATAGGCGTGAGCCAGTTGCAGCACGGCAAGGTCGCCCCGGGGCGGACCAATCAACTGCATGCCCATCGGCAGCCCTTCGGCGTTAAAGCCCACCGGCACGCTGATAACAGGGCAACCAGCCAGCGTCCACGGTGTCACTGTCTCCATCCAGCGGTGATAGGTGTCCATCGGCCGGCCCGCGATCGCCTTGGGCCAATCCAGGTTCACATCGAACGGAAACACCTGCGCCGACGGCACCGCCAGGTAGTCGACGTCTTCAAACATGCGCAGCACCGTCTGGTACCACGCGCTGCGTTCCTCGGTCGCCTGATAGATCTGGCGGGCGGTCACGCCTTCCAGCCCTTCGACCTCCCAGATCAGCGCCGGCTTGACCAGCTTACGGGTCTCGGGGTTGTTGACCAGGGCGTGGAACTGCCCGCCCACCATCAGGTGGCGGTGCGCCAGCCAGATGCGCCACAGCCGGTCGCCCGCGAAAGGCACCTGGTAGTCGTCGACCTGGCAGCCGGCTGTCACCAGGTCCTTCAGGGCCGCTTCGCAAAGGTCCAGGATGCCGGGCTCCATCGCCAGGTAGCCGCCCCAATCGCCCAGCCAGCCCACGCGCTTGCCGGACAAGTCCGCGTCCAGCGGCTGCGCGAACAGCGCCGGATCGTCCGTCAGCGACAGCGGCGCGCGCTTGTCGTGGCCGGCGATCACCGACAGCAGCAACGCCACGTCGCGCGGCGTGCGCCCCATGGGGCCTTCGTAGGAAAGCTGCTTCAGGAAGACCTCGGGCGACGGGCCGGAAGGCACGCGGCCGGCCGAGGGCCGCATGCCATACACGTTGCAGAACGCCGCCGGATTGCGCAACGAGCCGCCGAAGTCGCTGCCATCAGCCACGGGCAGCATGCGCGCTGCCAACGCCGCCGCCGCCCCGCCGCTGCTGCCGCCGGCGGTCTTGGTCACGTCATAAGGATTGCCGGTGGCGCCATAGACCCTGTTGTAGGTGTGCGAGCCCAGGCCGAATTCCGGCACATTGCTGCGGCCGATGAAGATCGCACCGGCGGCGCGCATGCGCTCGACCAGAATCGAATCGTGCGCCGTCACCACGTCCTTGTAGACCAGCGAGCCCATCGAGGTGACCATGCCGCGCACGGCGGTCAAGTCCTTGGGCGCTTGCGGAATGCCGTGCAGCCAGCCCTGCCATTGCCCCGCGGCCAACTGCGCATCCCGCGCATCGGCCTCGCGCAGCAGCTCGTCGCTGTCGCGGCGCGCGACGATGGCGTTCAGCTTGGGATTGACCCGGTCGATATGCGCCAGATAGGCCTGCATCACTTCGCGGCAGGACACCCGGCGGCTGCGGATGGCGTCCGACAGCGCGTGCGCGGGCATGGCCACGATGTCATTGAGCGGGGCGGGGGTAGGCATGGGCGTTCGTCTCCTTGGCGCGCGCCGCGGATCCGCCGGGCGCGCGTATTGTCATTGGGCGCAGCGCGGCCGCCAGCCGCGCGCATCGCGACAATACTACGCAAATCGGCGGCCCCGCGCGCAGGGAACGACGGCTGCATGCAGCGCGGGCCGGCGCCCCGTCTACTGCCGCGCCAGGCCGTTCTTGCCGATCAGTTCCAGCAACCCGTCCGACAAGGTCCCACGCCAGCTCAGATAATCGTGGCCGCCCGCCACCTCGCGATGGGTCACGAGATAACCCTTGGCCCGCAGCACGTCGCGCAGATGGCGGTTGGTCTCCAGGATGCCGGGCTGGCCGCCGCGCCCCGATTCGAACAGGCCCGCGCCCAGGAAGAACCGCACCGGCAGCGTGCGAACCGCCACGAATTGCCGCGTCAGCCACTGGTCTTCCTCGCCGGGCGGCGACCACCAGTACGACCCGGACTGGCTGAGCACGTTGCCGAAGACCTCGGGATGGCGCAGCGCCGCATACGAGGACGCAAGACCGCCATAGCTCGACCCGCCGATCACCGTGCGCGCCGCCGGCGCCGCAATGCCCTGCTTGCGCGCCCACGGCATGAGCTCGCGCGCCAGGAATTCGGCAAAAGCCGGATTGGGCGGCAGCTCGCGGCCGCGCGAGTCCGCGGTCGGGTTGTCGATCAGCAGCGCCGCCGTGGGCGGAATGGCGCCGGCCGCGATCATGTTGTCCAGGATGGTCGGCGTGGGCACGCGCCCCAGATAGGCGCCCGCGTCGAACAGCACCAGCACGTGATTGTCCGCACCATCTGGCTTCCAGCCCGCCGGCCGGTACAGGTGAATCGTGCGCGTATTGCCCAGGATGTCGCTGCGCAGCTCCAGCGCCTCGACGCTGCCGGCGGGCACGTCCGCGCGCGGCTCGACCCACGGCTGCGGCGGCGCGTCCGCCAGTTCCATCACCGAATAGGTCTGGAACGCGTCGATGCCGCGCTCGGGATAGACCTTGGGATTGTTGGGGTCGGCCTGCGCCGTGGCAAGGATCGCGCGGCGCCGCGCCATGCCGGTCCCCGGGAGTTCCGGCACATCGGGCGCCAGCCGGTACGACAGGCGCGCCGTCTTCGGCACCAGGAAGCTCACGTACCAGACGTCGGAATCGCCCAGCCGCGACAACTGCGCGTGATCTGTCGACGGACCGCCGAACAGGCGGACGTTGCGCTGCGCGCCCTGCCAGAGAAAGGTCACGCGATCATGCGTGGCGGTTGCGGGCTCGATCAGCGGCGTGCCCTGGCGCTTCATCTCGTCCCAGAATGCGGCCGTCGTGCCGCCCTGTGCCAGCGTCTGCGCGAGCGTAGCCAGGCGCGGACTATCCAGCGTAGGCGCCGGCGCATGCTGCCCGGATAGCGGCAGGCGTTCGGTCACGGACCATTCATACGCGCCCTGCCCCTGCGCCCGTACCGTGTACGTTCCATCCGCCGGCCCCACCAGCATCAAAACGCCGGCCGGCTTTTCACGGTCGCTCAGCCGGCGCACGTGCCGCCCTTGCGGGTCCAGCAGATCCAGTGTCACGCCGCTGTCCGCCGACCACGTCCCCGCCAAGAATTCGCCCTGTTGCATGGGCAGCGGCTTGTCGGCGTGGGCTTGCGGCGTCACCGCGCCTTGCGCGGACTGTGCCGCCGCCAGGCCGGGCGCCGTCGCGGCCAGCGCGGCGGTCATTGCCGCTTTCAACGCAACGGCCAATACCGTCGAAGTCAGGCCATTGCGCTGCCCGTTCATCTGTCGCATATCCATCCTGCCTTAATAAGAATGGATATCATTATTGCCTAAAACGGATGCTGATCCCGCCGGCGCACGCGTCCGAATAAATTCCGTCGCGTCGCTTGAGCCATATCAACCCGTGGGCTTCCGCCCTCGCCCTAAGATCGCCTCCTGCCCCCCCGCCCGGAGACCATCTTGACCACGCACGACATCGCCACCGACACCGACACCGCCGACATCTGCACCGAGGCCGAAATCCAGGACCTGGTCCACACCTTCTACGCCAAGGCGCGCGCCGACGACGCGCTCGGCCCCATCTTCAACGGCATGGTTCACGATTGGGACGAGCATCTGGCCACGCTCTCGGACTTCTGGTCCGCCGTCATCCTGGGCACACGCCGCTTTACCGGCATGCCCATGCCCAAGCACGCGGCCATGCCCAACCTGAAAGCCGAGCTCTTCGAACGCTGGCTGGTTCTGTTCAACGAGACAACCGACGCGCTGCCCAACCGCGCCTTGGCCGACGCCGCGCAGGAAATGGCCAAGCGCATGGCGCGCAGCCTTTGGTACGGTTATCAGTTGTCGCGCGATCCCAACCAGCCGCTGACCGAACTGCGTTCGCCGGCGCACCCCGAACTGCACTCCGATCTGCACCCCGAACCGCGCATCGCTTAGCGCCTCGCGCGCCTCGCTTCTCGCCTCGCACGTTCAGTCCACTCGCCACCACCCGGGCAGCAACCCGCGCACCTTGGCGCGCCGATAGCGGTCATCGATGAGGTGCACGGTGCCTTCATCGTGTTCGGTCCGGATGACCCGGCCTGCCGCCTGCACCACCTTCTGCATGCCCGGGTACAGATACGTATAGTCGTAGCCGTTCTCTTCGCCATAGCGCAAGTCCATGGCGCGCTTCATGTTTTCGTTCACGGGATTGACCTGCGGCAGCCCCAGCGTCGCGATGAACGCGCCGATCAACCGCTTGCCCGGCAGGTCCACGCCTTCCGAAAATGCGCCGCCCAGCACCGCGAATCCCACGCCCTGCCCCGTTTCGCTAAACCGCGCCAGGAAGGCCGCACGGCCTGGCTCGTCCATGCCCGGCGTCTGCAGCCAGATCGGCACCTGGGGATGGCGCTCGCGCATCAGGTCGGCCACGCGCTTCAGGTAGTCAAAGCTGCTTAGAAAGCCCAGGTAATTGCCCGGCCGCTCGGCGTACTGCCGGGCAATCAGGTCCGCGATGGGCGCCAGCGAACGCTCGCGATCGCGAAAGCGCGTCGACACGTTGCCCACGACGCGCACGGCAAGCTGCCCCGCCTGAAACGGCGCGGCCACGTCGATCCAGGGCGTGTCCTTCGGCAGGCCCAGCGTGTCCCGGTAAAACTGCTGCGGACTCAGCGTGCCGGAGAACAGCACCGTCGCGTGCGCCGTCGCGTAGCGCGCGGCCAGATACGGCGCGGGAATCACATTACGCACGCACAGCGTCGACGGCGGGGTCTTGGCGCTGCTGACGCCCGCCTCGCCCAGCGTGACGTCAAACAACGCATGCGAGCCAAACTGCTCGGCCAGCCGCATGAAATGCAGCGCCTCGAAATAGAACCCCACCAACGGATCGTCCTGCGGCAGCGGCGTCTGGCCGATGAACTCGGTGATGGCCGCCACCGCCTTCTGCACCGCCGTCAGCACGCCGGCCGGCGCGGCGTCATACGCCTGATAGCGTTCAGTCTGCTTCTTGTTCAGCGCGTTCCACGACCGGTGCAGTCCGTCCAGCGACTTTTTAAGCGCCTTCGGCGCCGCATATCGCGCGGCGGTCAGCCGGTTCTGGTCGAGCTCGCCTGTGTACATGCGGCGCGCGCGGTCCACCAGGTTGTGCGCTTCGTCGACCAGCACGGCCACCTTCCATTGATGCGCCTGCGTCAGCGCATGCAACATGGCCGTGGCGTCGTAGTAATAGTTGTAGTCGCCCACCACCACGTCGCTCCAGCGGATCAGCTCCTGCGACAGGTAATACGGACACACGTCGTGTTCCAGCGCGGTGGCGCGCACGGCAGGCGCGTCCAGCCGCGTGTGTTCCAGCGCCGCGGCGCGGGCCTGCGGCAGGCGGTCGTAAAAGCCGCGCGCCAGCGGGCACGAATCGCCGTGGCAGGCCAGGTCCGGATGCACGCAGCTTTTATCGCGCGCCTGCAGATCCAGGATCCGCAAGCCCGGCTTGGCGGGCTGCGCATTGATGGTTTCCAGCGCTTCAACCGCCAACCCGCGGCCCGACCCCTTTGCCGCCAGGAAAAACACCTTGTCCAGGCCCGTGCCCGGACTGGCCTTGAGCAGCGGAAAAATCGTGCCCAACGTCTTGCCGATGCCGGTGGGAGCCTGTGCCATCAGGCAGCGGCCATCGCGGGCCGTGCGGTACACGGCCACCGCCAGATCGCGCTGGCCCGCACGAAACTCCCCATGCGGAAACGCCAGCGTCTCAAGCGCCGCGTCGCGCGCCTGGCGGTGCGCCAATTCCGCCTTGGCCCACGCAAGAAAGCGCTCGCATTGCAGTTGGAAGAACGCAGCCAGATCCGCGGCCTCGTGCGTTTCCACCAGCACGGTCTCTTCCTCGGTCGCCACGTTGTAGTAGACCAGCGCCACCCGCACGTTCGCCAGATCGCGTGCCTGGCACAGCAGATGGCCGTACACCTTAGCCTGCGCCCAATGCACCACGCGATGATTCTCGCGCACGCTGTCGAACTGTCCGCGATAGGTCTTGATCTCTTCGAGCTGGTTGGCCGCCGGGTCGTAGCCGTCGGCACGCCCGCGCACCAGCAGATCGCCAAACACGCCGGACAACGAGACTTCGGTTTCGTAATCCGGCCCGCGCCGCCCTGTCACCATCGCGTGCCCGGCCATGCCTTCCAGGCCGCTGGGCGCGGGCGTGAAACGCAGGTCCAGATCACCGGCCCGTGCCGTGAACTCGCACAACGCCCGCACCGCCACCGCGTAACTCATGCAGCCTCCTGCAACCAGCTCACGTGGCACACGCGCACCGGCATCCCGTGCGCCACGCAATACTGCAGCCAGCGGATCTGGTTGTCCTGCAGCTTGTCGCCCGGCCCCTTCACCTCGATCAATTCATAGCGGCGCTCGGCGGGCCAGAAGCGCACCAGATCCGGCAGGCCGGTCCGGTTGCCCTTCACGTCGCGCAGCAGCCGCGTAAAGAAGAGCTTCAGATGCGCGGCCGGCAGGCAGTCCAGCGCCTGCGCCAGCAACGTGTCGGACAAGGCGCCCCAGAACACAAACGGCGACTGCAAGCCCGCCTTGTCGGCGTACCGTTGCAGGATGACGTCGCGATAGGCGGGCGTATCCAGTTGCGCCAGGCAGGCATCGAAGTGCGCCTGCCGCCGCGCGTGAAAATCCGGCGCTTCCAGGTCGGCGGGCCCCCGTTGGAACGGATGAAAGAACGCGCCCGGCAGCGGCGCAAACACGGCCGGCCAGCAAAGCAACCCGAACAGCGAATTGATCAGCGCGTTTTCGACGTAATGCACCGGCGCGTCATCGTGATGCAGGTGATCGCGCGTTACGTATTCCACCGCGGACGGTTGCGCCGGGCGGGCCAGCGCCAGTTCCGTGCGGGGCAGGATGGGCGCCGTCGCACGTGCCGCCGCGCCCTGCCCCAGCCCGCGCCGCAAGCGCGGCATCATGCGCGCCACGCGTTGGGACTCTTCTTCGCTTTCGGGCGCGTCGGCGGCCGTCAAGGCCAGCGCCATCGCGTCCTCGAACCGCTGCATCCGTTCATACACCCGGATGCGCCGATGCCGCGCGCCCGGATAGCCACAGGCCGCGTACACGCGCTGGGCGGCGTCCCAGTCCTGCGCGCGTTCGCAGGCTTGTCCAATACGCAACAACACCTTGGCGCGGCGCTTTTCCAACCAGGCGTTGCCGCTGACGCACGCCTGTGCCGCGCGCAGCAGGTCGTCCACGGCCGCGCCCTCGTCCAGCGCCCGGCGGCACGCGTGCAGCGCCAGATAGCAGTCCACGTCCGCGCGCGTCTGGAATGCCCGCGACGCCGCATCGAACGGCACGGTCTCGTACTGGAACACGCCCAGGTCTGCCAGCACGAATTCCGACCAATCCTGATGCAGATTGCCGAAGAACATGAGGCGCAGCCGTTCGCAGCGGTCCGCCACCATCACGCGCCAGACGGCTTCCAAGAAATCGGGCGCCCAGCCGCAGAACGGCCGGGCGTCGGGCAATTCTGCCCGCAGCGTCTCCAGCATGTCGGCCTTGCGCGCGCCCGGCTTGGCTGCCGCCTGCGATGCGAACACGCGGCACAGCTCGGGCTTGGTCAATAGCGCAAACAGTTCATTCAGCGACATCGGCGCCCGCGTGTTGAGCCACCCCAGCGCTTCCAGCGCCGCGGCCGCTTCTTGGACGGCCGGGATCTCTTCGTACACCAGCCGGCTGGCACGAAACCACGGGCCGCGCCGCATCAGCATGCGCACCATCAACGCCTGCGACGCCTGCGGCAACGCCGCGAAATCCGCCAGAAAGCGGCAATCGTCTTCGTCCAGCAGGTCGGCGTAGCGGTCCGAGACCCACGCCAGCGCGCGCTGGAAATTGTGCAGATAGTAGTAACGGTGCGGGGGCAACATCGGCGGCAGCCGGGTGGACTGTTTATTTATCCAGTAATCATAGCAGGCCGGCCTGTCCGGATTCTGTCCAAGCGTGACGCACGATGGTCAGCCCCTCTGCCTGATCCGGCTCCACGAAATATGCCGTGATGGCGTCGTACTCGGCCTCGCTGGTGGTAAAGGGGTGCTCGCCCGATGCATTGCGCACGCGCAGCCGAGCCTTGCAGACCGCGTCGGGCACGTCCAGATAATGCAGCGTGTGGGCGCACCCAGCCTCCTTGGCCACGTCGCGCAGCCACTCGCGGCTGCGGCGCGTGTTGGCCGGAAAGTCCAGCACCACCGACAGCCCCGCCGCCACCAGCGCCACGACATGGCTGCCCATGGCGTTGCGCAGGCGGCTGGCGCAGCGCCCGTAGTCCGTCACGTCCACGATTTCGCCCGGATACAGCGCCGCCAGCCAGCGGTCTTCACTAAGCAGCAGGGTCCGGGGCTGCGCCGCCAATCGGGCAGCCAGCGTGGATTTGCCCGCGCCGATCTTGCCGCACAGGAAATGCAGCATGGGTTCGGCAGTGTCGTGGACGGTTGCAGGGGAAGGCATGGAAAGCTCCTGTCAGAAGAAAAACCAGGAGGCGGAAACGACAAACCCGCCTCTTGGCGGGTTTGTGTAGCGATGTCCGGTAAACGCGCTAACCCACCATCAAACCGATGGTGGCAATAATCAGGGCGGAAGGCGCGCGGGTCCGAGACATGTTGCGCAGCTTGCTCCGATGCTTGCGGCTTGTCAAACCCGCATCCCGCATTGCATGAAAAGCGCGCATGAAAAACGGCGCCGGAAAGCCTCAGGCTGTCCAGCGCCGTTTGCCTCCCGCCCATACCCCGGCGGGAGTCGATCACGACATCGTCACATCACTGCGCGCGCACCGGCTGCGGCGCGGCGCCGATGTCCTTGCGCACCTTGGCCACGTCGGACGCGCTGACTGCCGCGCCCTTGTTGCCCCAGCTCGACCGAACGAAGCTCACCACGTCGGCGACTTCCTTGTCGGTCATGCGCCAGTCGAAGCCCGGCATCGCGTACGCGGTGGGGGCCGACGCCGTGCCCGGCATCTGGGCGCCCTTGAGCACGATGTGGATCAACGACGCCGGATCAGCCGAGTTGACCGTCGAGCTCAGCGCGAGCTGCGGGAACGTCTCGGTGTAGCCCTTGCCCGTGCTGCGATGGCAAGCCGCGCAGTTGTTCAGGAAGGCCATGGCGCCGTCGCTCTTGTCCTTGCCGGTGCGCAGCGCATTTGCCACGGACTCGTCATAGGCCAGCGGCTTGGTGGCGTCCTTGTTCACCGGCGGCAGACTCTTCAGGTACACCGCGATGGCATTCAGGTCGTCGTCGGTCAGGTGCTGCGTGCTTTCCTCGACCACTTGCGCCATGCCGCCGAACGCCGCCGAATGACCGTTGCGGCCGGACTTCAGGAAGGTCGTGATGTCTTCCTTGGTCCAGGCGCCCAGGCCGTCGGTCGCGTCGCCGCGCAGGTTCTTGGCCAGCCAGCCTTCGACCACGCCGCCCGACAGGAAGGCCGAGCCGTCCGCGTCGGTCAGCGCCTTTTCCTGCAAGGCCACGCCGCGCGGCGTGTGGCAGGTGCTGCAATGGCCCAGGCCCTCAACGAGGTATCGGCCGCGCAGCAGCGCCTGCTTGTCGGCGCCGCTGGCGTCGATGGTGACCGGCGCCGTGACGACGTCGGGCGCAAACACCCAACGCCACACCGTCAACGGCCAGCGCATCGACATCGGCCAGACAATGTCCGTGTCCTTGTTTTCCTGCTTCACGGGCTCGACGCCGTGCATGAAGTAGGCGTACAGGGCCTTCACATCGTCGGGGGTGACGTTGGCGTAGGCGGTGTAAGGCATGGCCGGATACAACGAATGTCCGTCCTTGGCCACGCCGTGGCGCACGGCCCGGTCGAAGTCCTCGTACGAATAATTGCCGATGCCCGTTTCCTTATCCGGCGTGATGTTCGTCGAATAGATCATGCCCAGCGGCGAATCGATACCCAACCCACCGGCAAAGGGCTTGCCGCCCGACGCCGTGTGGCAGGCGATACAGTCGCCGGCGCGCGACAGGTACTCGCCCTGCTTGATCATCTGCGCGTCGGTCAATGCGGGCGTGCCGCCGGCCGCGAACGCGGCGCTGGCAACCAGGGCCGAGAGGGCCGCAACAATGGAGTGCTTGATCATTGTTCCGTCTCCTTAAGCCTGAACCAGCGGGCCGGGGTTCTTCAGGTACTGCTCGCGGATCGCCTGGGCAGACCAGTAGGCCAGCGCGCCGACCAGACCGGTCGGGTTGTAGCCCATGTTCTGCGGGAACACGCAGGCGCCCATCACGAACACGTTCGGCACGTCCCAGCTTTGCAGGTACTTGTTGACCACGCTTTCCTTGGGGTTGGAGCCCATGATGGCGCCGCCCGTGTTGTGCGTGCTCTGGTAGACGCGCGTGTCGTAGCGCGCGCCCTTCTTGCGCACGGCTACGAAGTGCTTTTCAGGATTCATGGCCTTGGCCACGGTCTCCATGCGCTTGCCCATGTAGCCCAGCATGTCGAACTCGTTGTCGTGCCAGTCGAACGTCATGCGCAGCAGCGGCTGGCCATAGGCGTCCTTGTAGGTCGGATCGAGGGACAGGTAGGCGTCGCGGTACGACATCACCGAGCCGGAAATGCCGATCGTCATGAAGCGCTGATAGGCGTCCTGCACGCCCGCCTTCCAGGCCGTGCCCCACGTCGGGGTGCCCGGCGTCGTCGGCGTCTGCTTGATGGGACGGCCGCCGTAGCGCACGTGGCGGATGCTGGCGCCGCCCACAAAGCCCAGCGGGCCGTGGTCGAACTGGTCGCCGTTCAGGTCGTCCATGCCCACACCGCCCGCGCCGGTGCCGACGAAGGGGTTCAGTTGCGTGCCCTTGGGCAGCAGCACGTTGACCGCGCCGTTCATCTGGTACGCGTAGTTCTTGCCGACCACGCCTTCGTTGGTCTTCGGGTCATACGGCTTGCCGATGCCCGACAGCAGCAGAAGACGCACGTTGTGCATCTGGTACGCCGACAGGATCACGAGATCCGCGGGCTGATCGACCTCGTTGCCGTCTGCGTCGATGTACGTCACGCCCACGGCCTTCTTGCCGGTCGAATCCAGATTGACCTTGATGACCTGCGCACGCGTGCGCAGCTCGAAATTCGGCTTCTTCAGCAGCACCGGCAGAATGGTGGTCTGCGGCGAGGCCTTCGAATACATGTAGCAGCCGTAGTTCTCGCAGAAGCCACAGAAATTGCAGGGGCCAAGGCGCACGCCGTACGGGTTGGTGTACGGGCCCGATGCGTTGGCGGCCGGCGTGGGATACGGATTGAAGCCGACTTCGCGCGCAGCCTTGTCGAACAGCGAGGCGCCGTAGGTCGTGGCCAGCGGCGGCAGCGGGAATTCCTTGCTGCGCTTGCCTTCCAGCGGATTGCCGCCTTCGACGATCTTGCCGTCCAGGTTGCCGGCCTTGCCCGACGTACCGCACACGTATTCGAACTTCGAGAAATACGGCTCCAGCTCGTCGTACGTCACGCCGAAATCCTGGATCGTCATGCCTTCCGGAATGAACTTCTTGCCATAGCGCGTTTCGTAGCGCGTGCGCAGTTCCAGCTCTTCGGGCAGCACGCGGTAGTGCATGCCGTTCCAGTGAAAGCCCGCGCCGCCCACGCCCGTGCCCAGCAGGAACGAACCGTTCTGGCGGTACGGCACGGCCACGTCGTCCACGCCGTGGCGGATCGTCACGGTTTCCTTGGACAGGTCCTGGAACAGATAACCGCGCACCGAATATTTCAGTTCGTCGATCACCTTGGGGTACTCGGCGTCCTTGGGCGTGTCCTGCATGCCGCCGCGCTCCAGCGCCAGCACTTGCAGGCCCGCTTCGGTCAGCTCCTGGCCCAGGATCGCGCCGGTCCAGCCGAATCCGACCAGCACCGCATCAACTTTGTCTTTCTTGATCGCCATGATTTAACCCTTCTCCCCAGAGATCGACACGGGGCCATAGGGGTACTTCACGTTGGGCTGGTCGACCCAGTCCATGAAATCGGCGCGCGCGCCGGGAAAGCCCACCATCTTCCAGCCCACCATGTTCTTGTTGCCGCCGTAGATCGGATCGGCAAAGAAACCTTCCTTGGTGTTGGCCAGCAGGAAGCTGAAGAACGTCTTGGACGGCACGGATTCGAACGCGATCTTGCCCGACTGCAGATCCTTCAGGATCTGTTCCTGCAGGGCCTTGTCCAGTTCGGCGTATGCCTTGCCGTGCGTCTTCACGCACCAGGCATCACAGGCCTCGATGCCGTTGCGATAGACCTGGCGGGGATTCTGGTCGAGCTGGTAGCCCAGTTCCGGCACCTGGTCGGTGTGGAACGGCCCGTCCATGTACCACAGCTTGCCGTGGCCAAAGGGCGTTTCCATCTGACGGTCAATGAACTCGGGCACGCCGGCCACGATCGCGCCAGGGCCGTACTCGTCGGCGGGAATCAGGTGATCCACCGCGGCAACGATGAAGGCCCATTCGGCCTTGGTGAAATAGGTGGGTTCGTAGGGCTTGGCCGCCTTTGCGGCGTTGCCGTCGGCGGCGTTGGTACAGCCGACGGTCAGGCCGCCGACCGCCAGCGTCGACGCTGGCACAATGGCCATCGCCTGCAGAAACCGCCGGCGCGGCTGTGCGTCATCAGTCATGGACATCTCCGTGATTACTCCAAGTTGTCCTAGCGCGCTACCGAACATGAAACCTGGAAACACGAACTGCCCGAGCTAGTGACAACACGCTCTTTTCTTGCTCAAAATCAACACTGCTCTTTGAAAAGGGACGTAAGAGCAGGTGTCGGCATTATGCGCTTCTGATCCGCTCGTTCGACCGTATCAGATGGAATTTCTTGACGTGGGAAAGTCTTTTGCATTAAGGACAACGTAAGAAGCCCGCGAATGCGGGCTTTTCTGACAACAAGGTGAATGGATTCGGTATATTTGCGCGGCAATGCGCGTGCATGAACGCCGAGGCAACGGTCCTGTCGGCGGCCCCTGCAACCCATGACAGATCCCACATGAGCGACAACACAAAGACCTGGCGCAGTTCGACGATCACCCGAAGCTGGAGTTCCACAACGGACCTCACGCCCGAGCAGCGCGCGCAAATCGAAGTCCTGCTGGACGGCGGAATGGATGGCGTGGCGGTCAGTGAATCGTGGCGCTATTCAGGCACCGAAAACGGCGAGACGTTCAACGTCCAGATCGACGATGGCGCCGTCACCGTGAACGGACGCCGCTACGCAAGCCTGGACGAAGTGCCCCGCGCAGAGCGCGAACGCATCGAGGCCCTGCGCAATGGCCAGGCCATGACTGGCCTGTGGGACATGCTGCGCGGCGCGGGCTTGGACAGCAAGGACTTGAGCGGCCTGATGCCCGATCGGCAGGCCCGGCCCGTGTTCACCATCGAGACCGAATCACCCGACGCGGCGGCGATCCCGTCGCCACGCGCTTCGACTGAAGGTTTTGAGGCCGGCCCGGCCCCAGGCGCCGTTCCCGCACGCGGCGGCCTGCGCAAGACACTTATGATCGGCATCGTGATCGGATTGGCGCTGTGCGTGGCACAGGCGCTGAAGCTTTTCTGAGGGGCGTTGCGGCGGCGCGCAACCGCGGACGCACGCAGACTCAATCAGCCTGCGCGTAATACCCCAAGAACATTCCAACCGCTGAATCCGCCACGCGCTCACGCTCTGCCTTTTTCAATGGCGGCTGCCCCAGCGTGACCTGCGGCCAGAACGCAAAGCCCTTCACCAGCCCTTCCAGTTGGTGGCCCGCAAAGCCCGGGTCGACTGCTTTCAGGCGTCCATCGGCGATCGCCGCCTGAATCCACGCCGTCACCCCACTGCCCTTCTCGTCCATCCGGCACACGATGTCCTGCGCACGGTCCGGCGAATGAATGATTTCCGCCATGGCGACGCGCGCCAGATCAATGAAGCTGGCGTCGCCCAGCAACTCCAACTTCTGCATCAACAACTGACGCAATTGCTGCGCCAGCGGAAGATCGGGCCGGTAGGCCATGTCGACGCTCGCAGCACTGCTGGCCCACAACTGCTCCAGCATCAGCGCGAACAGCGCTTCCTTGCTGGGGAAATGGTTGTAGACCGTGCGTTTGGACACGCCCGCGGCCTGGGCAATGCGGTCCATGCTGGTCGCCTCAAACCCGGCAGTGCGAAATTCCTCCACCGCGGCGCGCACGATGTCCTCGCGCTTGCGGTCGGTCAGGCGCGTGGACGGACGTTGGTTAGCGGAATCAGAGGCTGTTGTCGGCATGGGCGAAATTCTACACCGGGCGGTGTACTTTTTCGATTTTGGAAACTACACTGTGCAGTGTAATTTTTGGCGCGATCAGCTTCCGGCCGACGCGCCATTTCCAAACCTCATGGGAAAAACCCGCCGTGACCGCCCTCACCGCCTGCAACCGCCGCGCCTTGCCCCTTTATCCGCAATCCCCCCAGCAGCGCGACGGACGTTTCAGCAATCCGCGTCCGCGCCCCGCCATGGGCTTCTGGAAGGGCGTCAAGCTCGCCTGGACTGTCCTCTTTGCCAAGCCACGCGGCACGGTTCCCGAGATCGCCATCCCCGTGCGCACCCTGGACCGCGCAGCCCTGGAAGCCGCGCCGGACCGCAGCCTTTACCGGCTTGGACACTCCACCATCCTCATGAAACTGCGCGGCCGCTTCTGGCTGACCGACCCGGTCTTCTCAGAACGCGCTTCGCCCGTGCAATGGGCCGGCCCCGCGCGCTTTCATGCGCCGCCCATCAGCATCGACGACCTGCCTCCAATCGCAGGCGTCATCCTGTCCCACAACCATTACGACCACCTGGACCGCGCCGCCGTCGCAAAGCTTGCGGACAAGACCACCCGCTTTATCGCGCCGCTGGGCGTCGGCGACCAACTGGTGGCCTGGGGCATCGACCCCGCCCGCGTCGAGCAACTGGACTGGTGGCAGTCCACCGAGGTCGACGGCCTGCGCCTGACCGCCACACCCGCCCAGCACTTCTCCGGCCGCGGCCTCACCGACAGCGACCGCAGCCTGTGGGCCTCGTGGGTCATCCAGGACGCCGACCTGCGGGTCTTTTTCAGCGGCGACAGCGGCTACTTCGACGGCTTCAAGGCCATCGGCGACGCCTTTGGCCCGTTCGACCTGACCCTCATGGAAACCGGCGCGTACGACGAGCGCTGGGCCTTCGTCCACATGCAGCCCGAAGAAACCCTTCAAGCGCACCTGGACCTGCGCGGCGGCTGGCTGCTTCCAATCCACAACGGCACGTTCGACCTGGCGCTGCATCCGTGGGAGCAGCCGTTCGAGCGCATCTCGGCACTGGCGCGGGAACGGGGTGTCGATCTGGCCACACCGGTCATGGGAGAGCGCGTCGATATCGATGCGCCGCAAGCCGGCACGGCATGGTGGCGCGGCGGCCAAGCGCAGCCGTAAACGCGGGCATGCCCGGCCGCACAAGCCGGGCCAGCCGACGGCGGCGGTCCAGTACAATTCGCGTTTGGCGACGTTGTGATCGCCCATCTGTCTGGACCCCAAGCATGTTGCGTCTGTCTGAAATCAAGCTGCCGTTGAACCACACGCCCGAGGAACTGCCCGCGGCAATCCTCAAGAAGCTGGGCATTCCCGCCAGCGACCTGAACGGCTACACCATCTTCCTGCGCAGCTACGACGCGCGCAAAAAGCACAACATCCTGCTCATCTACACGCTGGATGTCGACGTCGCCAACGAAGCCGCGCTGCTCCAGCGCTTTCACGACGACCGCAACGTCAAGCCGTCTCCGGACACCGAGTACAAGTTCGTCGCCCAGGCACCCTCCACGCTCAACAAGCGCCCCATCGTCATCGGCACCGGCCCCTGTGGTCTCTTCGCCGGCCTGGTCCTGGCGCAAATGGGCTTCAAGCCCATCATCCTGGAACGCGGCAAGGCCGTGCGCGAGCGCACCAAGGACACGTGGGGCCTCTGGCGCAAGCGCATCCTGAACCCGGACTCCAACGTCCAGTTCGGCGAAGGCGGCGCGGGCACGTTCTCGGACGGCAAGCTCTATAGCCAGATCAAGGACCCCAAGCACTACGGCGAAAAGGTCCTCAAGGAATTCGTCCTGGCCGGCGCGCCCGAGGAAATCCTCTACGTCAGCAAGCCCCACATCGGCACGTTCCGCCTGGTCGGCATGGTCGAAGTCATGCGCGACACCATCACCAAGCTGGGCGGCGAAGTCCGCTTCTCCAGCCGGGTTGAAACGCTGCACCGCGAGAACGGCAGGGTCACCGGCGTCACGCTGGCAAACGGCGAGCACATCGAAGCCGATCATGTCGCCCTTGCCATCGGCCACAGCGCGCGCGACACGTTCCAGATGCTGCTCGACCAGGGCGTGTACATGGAAGCCAAGCCCTTCTCCATCGGCTTCCGGATCGAACACCCGCAGTCCCTGATCGACCGCGCGCGCTTCGGCCCCAACGCCGGCCACCCGATCCTGGGCGCCGCCGATTACAAACTGGTCCATCACGCCAGCAACGGCCGCTCCGTTTACAGCTTCTGTATGTGCCCGGGCGGCACGGTCGTCGCGGCCACGTCCGAACCCAACCGCGTCGTCACCAACGGCATGAGCCAGTATTCGCGCAACGAACGCAATGCCAACGCCGGCATCGTTGTGGGGATTTCGCCTGAGGTCGACTATCCGGAGCACGTGCTGGCCGGTGTCGACTTTCAGCGCAAGTGGGAATCGCAGGCTTTCGAGCTGGGCGGACGCAACTACAGCGCGCCGGGGCAGTTGGTTGGCGACTTTCTGCAAGGAAAAGCCTCGTCGGAATTCGGTTCCGTGCAGCCGTCCTATACGCCCGGCGTCCACCTGACCGACCTGGCCACCGCCCTGCCCGACTTCGCCATCACCGCCATTCGCGAGGCATTGCCGGCCTTCGACAAGACCATCAAGGGTTTCAACATGCCCGATGCCGTGCTGACGGGCGTGGAAACGCGGACGTCTTCACCTATCCGCATCAAGCGCGATAACGAGACGCTGGAAAGCATCAACACGCAGGGCTTGTTTCCCGCGGGTGAAGGCGCCGGTTATGCGGGCGGGATTTTGTCGGCGGGTGTGGACGGGATCAAGATTGCGGAGGCGGTGGCGCTGAGCATCATGGGTCGCGTGGGGTAAGGGATCGCGGTCAGAGATCAGCGATAAGTGCCGATCAGCCTGCCGCCCGGCGCACTCGCCGGACGGCAGTTGCAATCACAAATCCGCCGCGTCACGCAGCCGCACGCCATCCAAATCCGCGGCACACAGCGCGTCATACATCTCCCGGTCGACCACCGGGTCGATCGACATCAGCGTCTGGCGGAATATGTGCGCATTGCCGACGCGCTCGTCTCGAAATACGAGATTGGCGCCGCCCACGACGCTGTAATACAGCTCGTCTTCGCCGGTCAGGAAATTCCGGTCGTACTTTTTCTTGACCCGCGACGCGTCCACATCCAGCGCGTCGAGCGTGCGCATCACATTGCAAAAATAGTATTGCGGTCCCGGCGAGCCGTCGGCCTGCGTATAGTCGCAAGCGCTGAATACAAAGGCCTCGGGATCGACGGATTCGAAGACCTGCCTCAACGGCTCCGAGACGATCCAGATGCCGCACCACTGCTCGAATTGTCGAAGCGCCCCGCCTTTTTCCAGCACATGGACGATGTGCGGCCGTTCGCAATATTGCGAAGGATCGCCGTCGGGCGCTTCCATCGTGTACATGCCGGGCCGAATCAGCTTTTCCTCGTTGGCGATTACCAGGCCCGGGCCAATGCCATCGCCCCAGTGGCTTGCGCTAAGGACGAAGTATTTTCCCTTCTGCGATTCAAACGTCATCACGTGAGCATTCTCCGGGCAAGGCCTCGCGCGTCTGAACGGCCAGGCGTTGAAAGTCGGTAGCGGCATACCGGCCAGTCAGGCCGGCGTGCGACAGAACTAAAGGCTCACAATCGTAACGCCAACAAGCGCCACCGCGATTATGCAGACGGCCGCGTCTGCGTCAGCCCCGTGGGCGGTCCGTCGATCGCCGTCCATCCCGCATCCACCGCCAGGCTGCTGCCCGAGATATAGCTCGCGGCATCCGACGCCAGGAACGCCACCGCAGCGCCCACCTCGGAAGGCTGGCCCCAGCGGTTCAATACCGTATGGCCGGCGTAGGTGTTGTAGATCTCGGGACGTTCCTTCAGTGGCTCGGTCAGACGGGTCTCGATGATGCTCGGCATCACCGCATTGACGCGCACGCCGTAGCTGCCGACCTCAGCCGCAAACGCCTTCACCATCTGCTCGATGCCCGCCTTGGTGGCGGCATAGATGCCCAGCCCCGGCTCGATCGTCACGGCGCGCATCGACGAACACAGGATCATGCTGCCCGCGCCCTGCTTCATCATCGGCCGGCCGAAGTGGCGCATGAAGTGAAAGGCGCCGCGCAGGTTCAGGTTCACCACCTGGTCGAACTCGTCTTCCGTGTAATCGACGATCAACTTGCGGATGTTCAGCGCCGGCGTCGCAACCGCGATGTCGATCCTTTTTTGCTCGTCCAGAACTCTAGCGGCCAACTGCGCGATGGACTCGCCGCTGGCGGCATCGGTCTGCATCCAGGCGGCCGCGCCGCCGCCGTCGATGATCTGCTGCGCGGTCGCCTGCGCGCCGTCCTCGTCGCGGTCCGCGCACATCACGTAGGCGCCCATCGCACCCAGCGCGTGCGCGGATGCTTGGCCAATGCCGGAAGCCGCACCGAGTACGACCGCGATCTTGCCTTGAAGACTGAATAGTTGGGGGTAGTTGGTCATGAAGCTTCGATGAAGATTGTTATGGATACGAATCGCACGCCGTAACGATCCGGCTGGCGCAAGGCCCCGACGCTTGGCTATTATCCTTGCATGATCCAAGCCCCGCCCCTTGCAATCGCGACGCAGCTCGAGGACGCCAGACGCCTCATCGAACGCCATCTCGGAACCCGCCTTGCCGCGATCCATCTGTTCGGCTCCGCCGTCGACCGCGGGTTGCAACCTCACAGCGATATCGACCTGCTCGTCACCGTGACTGAGTCGCCCGACGCGGGCACGCTCCGTGCGTTGGCGATAGAACTGCTGACGGTCTCGGCGCCACCGGGCCAGTCGCCCAGTTTGCGCGCGCTTGAAGTCACCGTGATGACGCTTCAGCATGTCGTGCCTTGGCGCCACCCGGCCCGCCGCGAACTGCAGTTTGGCGAATGGCTACGCGAGGATTTGCTGGCGGGCATCGTGGAGCCGCCCATGCAAGACCACGACCTCGCCATCGTTCTGACAAAGGTGTTGGGCCACAGCATCCCGGTCGTCGGCCCGCCCGCCGACCAGCTTTTTGAAGCCGTGCCGCGCCAAGATCTCACGCGTGCGCTGCTCGACACGGTTGCCCAGTGGAACCAGCCGGAGGACTGGGCGGACGACGAGCGGAACATCATCCTGGCGCTGGCGCGCATCTGGTACACGGCCGTGACGGGAGAAATCGCTTCGAAGGCGGACGCGGCGGCGTGGCTGCTGGCGCGGATCGAACCGCAGTATCGGCCGATCCTCAGTCACGCGCGGGCGATTTATCTTGGGCAGGCGCCGGACGATTTGGCGCAGCGGCATGCGATTGAAACCGAGGCGTTCATCCTTCACGCACGCCGAATCATCGAGGGTCTTTGCCCCGCCCACTGACGGCGAAACCGGCGCATGACATTCATTGCGCCTTGCGTCATCGGGAGTCCAGCTGGCCGCTGGCATTACTGCTGAAGCGCAGGGCGGGTGCAAGCAACACGGCGTGCCGCCTGCCCCCTATGCTTGGTGCGGCGACTGCCAAACCTGCACATCAAGTCGCAGATTCGGAAGTCGGCCGGTTACTGCTGCGACGAACCGATCTGCAGAATCGAAGCGTCGCGCTGCATATAGCGGTTCATGATCTGGCTAAGAATCGGGTTGCCCGCATTCTCAGCTTTCGGAGCAGTCAGGCCGACGACTGCCGCGCATAGCTTGCCCGCCTGAACGGTCCGACCCTTCACATCGGCCCGCACCGCCGCCGCCATGCCCTGCTTCCACGCAGCGCCAACACCATCGACCGCCTGCTGGGCGACGGCGCAATCTGCGTACGTCAGAGCAATCACAACCGCCGGCACATCCTTGACCTGCACATCCGCAATGATGCCCGCAAAGTAAGGCGGAATGCCGCGCCCGCTGGACGCCGCGGCCGCCTGAAGCTTCTGCTTCGCGCTATCCAGATCGCCGGGCGAACCCGACAACACCTTCGCCGGATCTACCCCTTGCAGACCAAACACCGGCGAGATGACGGCCGCTTGCACGATCTTCCCCCCATCCGCAGGCACGGCTTCCTTCAACCCGGCCACGGCGGCCGCCACGATCTCGCTGTCCGCAACGGACGGCGCGGTCTGAGACAGCGTCTTCATTCCCGTCGGCCCTGCCGCCTGCACCAACGCCGTATCAAGCGGCAAGACAAATGTCGGCATGCCCATCGTGCCCCGCCATGGCTGTTGTCCGGTGGCTTTGGTCAGATCGGGCTTATTGGCTTCACCATTCGCCATCAGGCCGGCCACATCGCCACTTACCGGTTTGAACTCGGCCTGCATCAAGCGATCCACAAACTTCGCCGTGGCTTGTTTGTCCTTCAGCCCCCAGTAGGTGACATTGCCGGGCGACTGGCCAAATCCGGCAAAATAGGACAACTCGTCGAAAGGGATATGCGCGCTATCGGACCACTTATCCAGACCGTGGCCAATGGATTGAAGCGGACTGATCGCCTGGGCAATGGACAAACGGCGCATGGCGTCAGCTGTGGGCCCGGACTTTTCAAGGCCACGCCACGCCTGCACGTCCAGGAAAGATATCTGTATCGCTTCAGGGGCGCTCAGCACCACCTGCGGTACTTGCTTCAAGGCATGCTGCAAGGTTTGCGTGCTGTCCTGTGCAGCCAACGACGTACCACTAATAGTCATCAAACCAAGTGCAAGGGCCTTTAAGCGCATCCGATATCTCCTGTTGGTTGTTACCTAAATGAGATCGGGCAGTATATCAATGGTCTGGCACCAATAAAAAAGCATACGAACTGCAGCTTTGAACCAGGACCGCGCAGCTTCGCATTGGGTTACTTCGGTTGGTAAACGCGATCATTTTGCGGCAACAAAAAAGGCGCCGAAGCGCCTTTTTTGCCATTGCAAAACCCGCTACCGCAGGATCACTCCCACTCGATCGTCGCCGGCGGCTTGCTCGACACGTCGTACACGACCCGATTGATCCCGCGCACTTCATTGATGATCCGCGACGAAACGCGAGCCAACAACGGATGCGGCAGCGGTGCCCAATCAGCGGTCATGAAGTCAAACGTCTGCACCGCGCGCAGCGCCACGACATACTCATACGTACGCCCGTCGCCCATCACGCCCACCGACTTCACCGGCAGGAAAACCGCAAATGCCTGCGAGGTCAGCTCGTACCAGGTCAGGCCGCTGGCCTCGTCCTTGGTATTGCGCAGCTCTTCAATAAAGATCGCATCGGCACGGCGCAGCAGTTCGGCATATTCATGCTTCACTTCGCCCAGGATGCGCACACCCAGACCCGGACCCGGGAACGGATGGCGGTACACCATCTGCGGCGGCAGGCCCAGTGCCACGCCCAGTTCGCGGACTTCGTCCTTGAAGAGTTCGCGCAGGGGTTCCAGAAGTTGCAGGTTCAGCGTGTCGGGCAGGCCGCCCACGTTGTGGTGCGACTTGATCGACGTGGCCTTGCCAGTCTTGGCGCCGGCGGATTCGATGACGTCGGGGTAGATCGTGCCCTGGGCCAGCCACTTGGCGCTCTGTTGCTTGCCGGCTTGTTCCTGAAAGACTTCGACGAATTCGCGGCCGATGATCTTGCGCTTGGCTTCGGGGTCGGCGACGCCGGCCAGTTTGCCCATGAATTGCGCGGTGGCATCGACGTGAATGATCTTCACGCCCATGTTTTCGGCAAAGGTCTGCATGACCTGTTTGCCTTCGTCCAGACGCAGCAGGCCGTGGTCGACGAAGACGCAGGTGAGCTGGTCGCCGATGGCCTTGTGGATCAGTGCGGCGGCAACCGAGGAGTCCACGCCGCCGGACAGGCCCAGAATGACTTCGTCGGTGCCGACCTGCTCGCGGATGCGGGCGACGGCTTCAGAGACGTAGTCGGGCATGTTCCAGTCGCCCGTGCATTCGCAGATCTCGTTCACGAAGCGGGCCAGCATGGCCTTGCCCTGGACGGTGTGCGTGACTTCGGGGTGGAACTGGACGGCGTAGAAGCGGCGGTCTTCGTCGGCCATGCCGGCGATGGGGCAGGACGGCGTGGACGCCATCAGCTTGAAGCCCGGGGGCAGTTCGGTGACCTTGTCGCCGTGGCTCATCCAGACCTTGAGCATGCCGTGGCCTTCGGGCGTGCTGAAGTCTTCCAGGCCTTCCAGCAGCTTGGTATGGCCGTGGGCGCGGACTTCGGCGTAGCCGAATTCGCGGTGGTCGGAGAAGCTGACCACGCCGCCCAGTTGCTGCGCCATGGACTGCATGCCGTAACAGATGCCCAGCACGGGAACGCCCAGCTCGAACACGGCGTGCGGCACGCGCATGGAGCCTTCTTCGTAGGCCGAAGCGTGACTGCCGGACAGGATGATGCCTTTCAGACCCTGCGCCTTCTGTTCGCGCACGAAGGCGTCGTCGACGTCGCCAGGGTGGACTTCGGAATAGACGCCGGCTTCGCGAACGCGGCGGGCGATCAGCTGGGTGACTTGCGAACCGTAGTCGAGGATAAGAATGCGCTGGTGCATGGAGACTCTACCCGTTGGAAATAAAACCGCACCGGCAGACCCGCTGTTCTTTGCGGATCTGCCGGTGCGTGATGCATGACATTGTAGTTGACTGTGCGGATCAGTCGGCGCGGTAGTTGGGCGCTTCCTTGGTGATCTGCACGTCGTGCACGTGGGACTCGCGCACACCCGCGGAGGTGATCTCCACGAACTCGGTCTTGGTGCGCATGTCGTCGATGGTGGCCGCGCCGCAGTAGCCCATGGAGGCGCGGATGCCGCCGACCAGTTGGTAAATGATGGCGAGCACGCTGCCCTTGTAGGGGACGCGGCCTTCGATGCCTTCGGGGACCAGCTTGTCGGCGTTGTTGGCCGGGTCCTGGAAGTAGCGGTCAGCCGAGCCTTCCGTCATGGCGCCCAGGCTGCCCATGCCGCGGTACGACTTGTACGACCGGCCCTGGAACAGCACGACTTCGCCGGGCGCTTCTTCGGTGCCGGCGAACATGCCGCCCATCATGCACGAGAACGCGCCGGCGGCCAGCGCCTTGGCGACGTCGCCCGAGTAGCGGATGCCGCCGTCGGCGATGAGCGGAACGCCCGTGCCTTCCAGCGCCTTGGCGACTTCGGAGATGGCGTGGATTTGCGGCACGCCGACGCCGGCCACGATACGCGTGGTGCAGATGGAGCCGGGGCCGATGCCGACCTTGACGCCGTCGGCGCCATGTTCGACCAGCGCGCGCGCGGCGGCAGCGGTAGCGATGTTGCCGCCGATGACTTCAACCTTGGGGTAGTTCTGCTTGACCCAGCGCACGCCTTCGAGCACGCCCTTGGAGTGGCCGTGCGCGGTATCGACGATGAGCACGTCGACGCCAGCAGCAACCAGCTTTTCCACGCGTTCTTCGGTGTTGCCGCCCACGCCCACGGCCGCGCCAACGCGCAGCTGGCCTTGGCCGTCCTTGCTGGCCATCGGGTGCTCGGTGTTCTTGACGATGTCCTTGACGGTGGCCAGGCCACGCAGTTCAAAGCCGTCGTTCACGATCAGCACGCGTTCCAGACGGTGCTTGTGCATCAGGGCCTGCGCTTCTTCGAGCGTGGCGCCTTCCTTCATGGTGACCAGGCGTTCCTGCGGCGTCATGATGTTGCGCAGGGGCTGATCCAGGTTTTCTTCGAAGCGCAGATCGCGGTTGGTGACGATGCCGACCAGCTTGCGGCCTTCGACGACCGGCAGGCCCGAGATGCCATGCTGGCGCTGCAACGCAATGGCGTCGCGCACTTTCATCTGGGGGGTGACGGTGACCGGATCGATCACGATGCCGAATTCGTGGCGCTTGACGCGAGCCACTTCACGCGCTTGGGCGTCGGCGGAGAGATTCTTGTGGATGATCCCGATGCCGCCTTCTTGCGCCATGGCGATGGCCAGACGCGATTCGGTGACGGTGTCCATGGCGGCGGACACGAGCGGGATATTCAGGCTGATGTTGCGAGTCAGGCGCGTGGCCAGGGAGGTGTCGCGCGGCAACACCTCGGAATACGCAGGCACCAACAACACATCGTCGAAGGTGAGCGCTTTTTGAACGAGACGCATGGGTAACTCCGGGCGCAAAGCAAGATTATACGCCGCCAGCATGTTTTGACTAGGTGTTAACCATAGGTCTGGGTAGATATTTATGACACTTGATCGGGCCCCAATTTTCGGACTGCGAACTTTTGCCTGGACTGCATACCGATTCATGTCGAGCCTGGCCGGAGGGTGTGCGCCGCCATGCGCTGAATCTGGCGTGGCCACCCGGCACGCATTGACGCACGCGCCCGCCTGCTTTTATGTTCGTGTATACGTTATCGACTTTGCGGGGATCACCGCCATGCCGCAGTTGGTCTTGCTTCTGTTGGGCGTCCCTTACCTGCGGCAGCGCTGGCGCGCGCTGGCGATCGCGGGCGCGGTGTTCCTCGTGGCCGGTATCGTCGTGTTCATCGATGCCCTGGACGGCGCCCCCTACTTTCCGCTCAACGCCTTTGCCGTTCTCTTCATCATCGAAGGTCTGGGCACGCTGCTGATCGCTTCCAGCGGCGTCGGGGGGCAGCGCGTGCTGCGCTATGCGAAAGGTCTGTTTGTCCTCGTGGCGGGCGGGCTGATTCTGGCGGGGCATCATCACGGACACTTTGTCCTGTCGATGATCTTCGGCGCGCTGTTCTTAGTGGATGGGTTGCTGCAATGCATCGCCGGGTACGTCGTGCGCTACGAGCGCTGGCGCTACGCGTTTGCCGGCGGCGTGGCGGAAATCCTGCTGGCGATCTTCTTCTTCCAGCCCTATCCCACGAATTACGTCGGCACCGTGCCGTATTGCCTTGGCCTGTTCCTGGGCATCGCCGGCGCGAAGCTGCTGTGGCTGGCACGCCGCGTCCGGCATCTGGCTTCCAACCCCGCCTTTGCCGCCACGCAGTCGGTGGGCTTCGCGCCTGCCGGGCCGGAACAGGCCACGCCTCAAATCTGGGACGGCCCGCCCGCCGATTCCGAGCGCGCGCTGACCGTCCATGTCTGGACGCCATCGGGCTCCGCCAAGGCGCAGACCCGCAGCTATCCGCTGGTGGACCGCTACATCGCAGCAGTCGACGTCAACGGCGTCATCTCCACGGGCCACGCGGCGCTGGAGTCGCCTGAGGGCGTCTACATCAGCCTGTACCCAAAGGAAGAAATCGACCGGTCGCCCGACGACTTCGGCGCGCTGCTTCGCGCCACGGCCGACAACGACATTCCCGGGGTCTATCAACCCGACTACGCCACCGAGTCGAACGCCTGGTGCCCGTCGAACGTGCGCGTGCGGATCCGCAACTACGACGCGGACAAGCTGGCGGCCTTCTGGCAGGAGTACCGCAAGAACGCCACCTACAACCTCACCCACCGCAACTGCTCAAGCACCGTTTCGCGGGCGCTGGACGCCGCGCTTGACGGAGTTGTGGGGCGCCTGCATGGCGGCGAGGCCGGCTGGCGGGTGCTGATCCGGCTGTTGCTGACGCCTGAGCTTTGGGTGGCCGCGCAAATCCGCAAGCGTGCGCTCACGATGGCTTGGACCCCGGGCCTGACTCTGGATTACGCCCGGGCCATGAGCATGCTGGCGGACCCGCGGCCATTCGGGTGGTGGAAGATGTCGCAGCGCGCGTTGCGCCGGATCGCCGAATTGCGCGCTGGATGGCGGAACCAGGACCGGGAATCGCCGGCCCGCCGGCCGCGGACCTGATCCGCGCGCTCGCTGTTGCAATTGAAGCCTGGAGAATCGCCAGACGCGGGCGTAACGTGAAAACGCGGCATATGCCGCGTTGCCTTTGCAGGTACGCATCATGACGCCCACAACTTCCCGCTCCGATCCCCATCCCGCGGCCCCTGCCGCCGCGCCCGATACGCATGCGCCGCCGCCTGCGGACAAAGCGCGCGCAAAGTCCGATCACCAGCACGAAGAGGCCCGGCGCAAGACGCTGGTCGGTTCACAGCACAAGGAAAACACGCGCGCCGTGGCGGCGCCGCGCTATCACGGACATCGGGGCGGCTGAAGGCGCCGTCCCCCTGTTTGCCGCCCGCGGACCGCCCGAACGGATTTTTGCGGTATGTTTCTGCAAACACCGACGGATCCCGACGATGCAGTCCGACGAAAACTACCTCCTTTATGACGGCGATTGCCCGTTCTGCTCGAACTACGTGCGGATGATGCGGCTGCGCAAGGCCGCAGGGCCCATCGCCATGCTGAACATGCGCGACCATCCCGACCTGGCCGCGCACCATCGCGCGCAAGGCTACGACTTGAACCAGGGCATGCTCTTGCACCTGGACGGCCGCGACTACTGGGGCGCGGACGCCATCCACCGGCTGGCTTTGCTCAGCACGGGCAGCGATGTGTTCAACCGGCTCAATGCCACCATCTTCAGCAACGCTTGCCTGTCCAAGGCGCTGTATCCCTTCATGCGCACCGGCCGCAGCCTGACGCTGACGTTGCTGGGCAAGAAAAAGATGCCTTGACGCACGTGCGGCGCGATTCCCGCACAATGCGGGCGGCGAGGCGCACGCCTGCGGAACGCACATCCGCAAGCTGCAGGCCGGCCACCCGAAAGCCTCTACACCCCAACAACCGGAACTGACCTGATGATCTACATCTTTGGCGCCCTGCTTCTCGCGTCTACGCTGGCCGCTGCCGTCTACCGCCGCATGCAGCGCAGACCTGAAGACTCCGGCCGCGCCATGTCGCGCGACATGCTGTCGGGCGCTGCGATCTTCGCATTCATGGGACCGGCCGTCGCCATGGTGCTTATCGCCGTGACCCTATCCATCGGAGCCCAGGATCCGGAACTGCTCCTGTTCGGTCTCTATGGGCTGCCGTGGGCGTATCTGTTTGGTGGCGTGCCGGCGCTCTTTTGCGGGATGACGGCGGGCGCGCTCAAGCCCGTCGCGCCGTCCTGGCTGGCCGTCCTGCGCATGGGGCTCATTGGCGCGGCGTATGCCTTTGTCTTCTTGCTGACGTTCGGCATGCGCGAAAGGTCGTTGGCAGCGCTGGGATTTCCGCTGTTCATGGGCGCCCTGCCCGCCGCTATCGCCGGTCTGCTGTGCGCGCGGGTGTTCTACGGCAAGCCGGTGGCTATTCGCTAGCCCAGTTCAAATCCGGCGACGCGGCGCCGTGCGCGTGAAAGTACAACAGTGCGGACGCCGCCTTGGAACGGTCCACGCACTGGAACTGCGGATAACTGCCCGATTGGCCGCCCGCCACCAGGTCCTGGTCGTGATCCTCGGATTTGGCGGGGTCGATCAGCGTGTGGATCCGCGTGTCGCCGCCGGATGAGATGAACACGACATAGGCGCCGTCGCCGCCACCGCCGATCGACATGACCGTGTCGTCGTCAATCACGAAGGCGGTCGAACTGAAGACCGCGCCATCCAGCCTGTCCAGGGCGGCGAGCAGGTCGCCCTCGGTCGGGGATTCATGCGCGCGGGTCTGTTCCTGGTCGCCTTGACGCATGTCTTCGATGATTCTGACGATTTTCACGGTGCTCCATTCGCCGGCTAGCGGCGCGTTGAGGTGGGGTCGCATGCAAGGGAATCACGGCCGATACTACATCGGCCATGATCCAAGCCGCCATGACCGCGCTTGAACGTGAACGAATCACCGAGCGCGCGACGTGCGCGCGAAGAAGAATCGCAGCATCTCGGCCGTCGCATCCGGCCCGGTCCGATCCGTGTAGGACCCTTGATCCGATCCGCCTGCCCAGGCATGGCCGGCGCCGTGGACATCCCAGCGTTCGGCAACGATGTTGCCCGCGGCGTCGCGGTACACGTGGCGGGTGCTGTCGCGCTTGCCGCCGGCGCCCGCCACGCGAACGGTTTCGACACGCACGCCGGGCCTCACGCTGGCCGCGATCACGCTGTCGGCATTGGCGGGATGCACGGTGGCGTCGCGGTCGCCATGAAAGACGATGACAGGCACGCCGTGGCTGGCCGGAGCGGCGGTTTTCAGGCCCACGCCCTTCATGGCGGACAGCGCTGACGGCAGATCCGACGCCGCGCCCGCAGCCAGCCCCGAATGCACGCCTGCCGCCGCATACAGCTCAGGATAGGCGCCCGCCAGAATTGCTGCCATGGCCCCGCCCGCCGACAGGCCCGCGACATACACGCGCGTGGGATCAATGTTGTGGGCGGCGATGACCTCGCGCGTCATACCGGCCAGGATAGATGGCTCGCCCCGGCCTTGCTGCTGGTGGTTGTGCTTGAACCAGTTCCAGCACTTCTGCGGATTCGCGTCGCGCGATTGGATGGGATACAGCACATGAAAGCCCTGCTCGCGCGCGGCCGCATTCATGGCGGTGCCCGCCGCGAAATCGTCGGCGTCCTGCGTGCAGCCGTGCAGCATGACGACCAGCGGACGCGGCGCGCCATCCGGGTTGGGCGGCACATACAGCTTGTAGCCGCGCTGCCCGGACGAATTGCGGAATGTTCCCGCAGTGAACGTATCGCCCGCAACGGCGGGTTTCGGGACGGGCTGCGCAGCGTCGCCGGCAACGTGCGGCGTCGCGTCGGAGGCCCGGGCAGGATCCGGAACCTCCCAGGCTTCAACGTCGATGACGTCGGCATCGTCCTGCCGGCGCGGCGCGGCGGCCAGCCCGCCCCGCAGGGCGGCCTGGATGGCGGCAGTTGCCGCCGATAGATCGCCGGCCTGGGTGAGCTGGGTAGCCCGGTGCATGAGGTGCTGAAAGTCAGGGTGCATGAGGTGACCTTTTTTTTGCGCCGCGAGGATCAGCGGATGCGCTGACGCAGGGCGGCTTTGACGGCGGGGCTGGCATGCAGCGCCCCCAGTACCGTCAGGGATTCGATCGTGGCGAGCGCAAGCTCGGGCGTGACGTCTGAGGCGATGGTTGCCAGGCCCAGCACCCGGATCTGAAGCATTTCGCCCGCCGCCTGGACCGCAAGCAAATCCTGGGCGGTGTAGTGCTGGATGCCGAGCACAAGCGTCTTGCGGCTGACGGCCTGGCGTACGGCGTCGCCGTGGGTGGCAAGTTGATTGCGGATGGCCGTGCGGATGAGATCCGTGCGGTTGGCGTAGAACCCTTCCTGGACGAGCAAATCAATCTGACCCAGGTCGACATAACCCAGGTTGATGGTGATTTTTTCGTCCGCAGGCTTGGGGGTGGAGGCGAGTTGAGAGGTGCGAGGCGGCATGGATCGAATCATAAACCATCCACTTGGATGGTCTATGGATGTTTCAACTTGATAGATCTGCCTGGTCAGCGGGTGCTGGTCTTAGGGTGCCGGTCTTATTGACGCTGGCAAGGCGGACTGAGCTCCGCTACCGTCGTCGTGAACCCCAGGGGATTTCCATGGCGCCACGCCTTGCATCGGGATTGCTCATGTCAATTGCCTGCTCCGCGGCGGCCATCGCCCAGCCGGTTCCGCCCGACCTGTACGGCGCCTTGATCGTCTCTTCAACCTATCGCTACTACGCCTCGATCCTGTATGGCACCGACGCCGCGGCCCGCCGCAGCGCGCTCACCGCTTGCCGGGAAGATGAGCCCCGGGCCACCTGCGCGGTGTATGCCAGCTTCAGGAACCAATGCGTGGCGGTGGCCGCGAACGGCGCGCAGCACATCGTCGCCATCGGCGACAAGGCGTGGGACCGACAGCGGACCGGCGATTACAGCCTGGGGTTATGCCGCGACCAGACGGGTTCCGGGTGCAGACTGGTGCTTAGCGCGTGCTCGACCCAGGCGCAGCAGTTGGAGGACCAAAGCGTCCGCGCCGGCCCGGACGGGGGGATAAGGACGGATTTCCAGGCCCATTACGCCGCCCCGCTTGTCCAATGAACTACAGTCTGTCGGGCAACATTCACCCGAAAGGAAAGCATCATGGAAAATCCGTTTGGCGATTCCGACGAGCCGTCCAGCGACCATCGGCAGTATCTGGTCCTGATCGCGGCATCCAAAGACAACGCCGCGCTCGCGCAAAAAATCCTGGAAAACATCAAGACGCACGTGGATGAGCGCGCCGCGCCTTTGTGGATCGACGCGAAGGGAATCGGTGTGCTGGTGACGACGGAACTGGTCGCCTCCGAGATCTGGCGCGAGATGTTCCAGAAGGCTCCGGGCCAGGATTATGGCGACACGCGCAACCTGCTCATTCTGGAAATCGGCAAGGATTGGGCCGCCCGCCGGGACGACAAGATCGAACACTGGTTGGCCAGCCACGTCGGCGCGCCGCTGTCTGCGCCGAACCGCCCCAAGCGCCGCTAGATAGAAGTCTGGCTCACGCCTGTCCTCGGCTTCCGGCAGTTTCCGGGCTGTTCCGCTTGGCCACGCGCTGCAGAAACGCATCCAGTGCCGGGTTGTCGTGCTGCGCGTGCCAGGCGAGGTACATGTCCGCGTAGAGATCGCGCTGGCCGATCGGCCGGAACACGACACCTTCAAAACGCAGCTCGCGCGCGGAATCCGGCACGAGGCCCACGCCCAGCCCGGCCCGCACCAGCGCCAGCAACGTGTGCGTCTGCCCGGCGCGCTGCACATACTGCGGCTGCACATCCGCCAGGCCGAAAGCGCCCACGATGCGGTCGTAGAAGTACTTACCTTCCCGAGGCGAATACAGCACAAACGGCTGCCCCTGCAGCAGACGCAGCGGCACCGTGGCGTGCTCGCACAAGGGCGAATCGGCGGGCAGCGCCAGCACCAGCGGTTCGCGTTCAAGCAGGCGCGACTCGATACCTGCCTGCTGCGGCACGCTGCGCGCCAGAATGGCGTCCAGTTCGTGGGCCAGCAACAGGCGGCTCAATTCGGTCGTCACGGTTTCGCGCAACTGGATCTCCACGCCCGGCAGCAGCTTGCGCGCCTGCATGATCAGCGACGGCATCAGGCGATACGAGGCCACGGCCGTAAAGCCCAGTTTGATGTGGCCGGCTTCGCCCCCGGATGTACGGCGCGCGGTGGCGGCGGCCTGCGCCGAAAACTCCAGCAGGTGGCGGGCATCGCGCAGAAAGCGCCGGCCCGCGGCGCTCAGTACGACCTGCCGGCTGTTGCGCTCGAACAGGGTCACGCCCAGGTCCTGCTCCAGCAACTGGATCTGGCGCGACAGCGGCGGCTGCGTCATGCACAGGCGTTCGGCGGCGCGGCCGAAGTGCAATTCCTCGGCAACCGCAATGAAACACTCGAGCTGACGAAATTCCATCGATTCAATCCTTGAATTGATTGATGCTATTTATAGCTCGAACGGCTATCCATGGACAGGCATCCCTATACTCGGCTGCAGGGCTGGATTCCAGCCCGCGAAGCATCAGGAGCCTTACCCCGCAGCACCATTTTTTGCGGCCCCGCCGCCATCAACGCCATAAAAGAGAAAATCCATGGAGACAAAGAACACCGCCCGGATCCGCGTCCGGCTCCTCGCCGCGGCGCTGGCCCTGGCCGCCACCGCCGCCGTGCCGCACGCGGCCAGCGCCGCAGGCTATCCGGAACGCCCGATCAATCTCATCGTCCCCTTCTCGCCTGGCGGCGGCACCGACATCTCGGCGCGCCTGCTGGCTGCGGCCCTGGGTGAAAAATTCTCGTCGTCGGTGGTGGTGGACAACCGCCCGGGCGCCGGCGGCCAGATCGCCGCCGACCTCGTGGCCCGTTCGCAGCCCGATGGCTACACGCTGCTGTTCGCAAACTCGGGCATGCTGGCGATCAACCCCTGGATCTACAAGCTGCATTCAGACCCGGTCAAGGCGTTTGCGCCCGTGTCGCTGTTTTCGGACCTGCCGTTCGTGCTGGTGGTGCCCGCCAGCCTGCCGGCCAAGAACGTCGCGGAACTGGTCACGCTGACCAAATCCCAGCCCGGCAAGCACACGTTTGCCAGTTCGGGCACGGGCGGCGCCCCCCACCTGTCCGGCGAAATCTTCCAGGAAGCCACCGGCGTGGATCTGGTGCACGTGCCCTACAAGGGCGGCGGCCCGGCGATGACCGATCTGATGGCCGGCCGCGTCGACATGCTTTTCGCGTCCGTCCTGGAGACCATGCCGTACGTCACGGCCGGCAAGCTGCGCGCGCTGGCCGTAACGGGCGCGGCGCGCTCGCCCGCCATGCCGGACGTGCCCACCATTGACGAAGCTGGCGTGAAGAACGCGCAGAGCGGCTCGTGGACGGCGGTGCTGGCGCCGGCCGGCACGCCGCAGGCCGTGATCGACAAGCTGTCAGAGGCAATCCGCGCCGTGGCCGCCGATCCCGCAGTCAAGGCCAAGCTCGAATCGCAAGGCGCCGTGGCCCACGGTTCGACGCCGAAGGAGCTGCAGGATCTGGCCGCTAGCGAGCGCGAACGTTATGGGCAGATAATCAAGTCCCGCAATATCCAGACCAACTGATTCCGGTCCCGGCCCGCCTCGGCGGGCCTTTCCTTCTTACTTATATAAGCCGTATCCATGACTGCATCCCTTCCCGCTTCCGCCGCCGATCTGCTGATGGTCGGCCCCCTGCTGCCCGATCTGGTGGCCGACCTGGAATCGCGCTACCGCGTTCATCGCCTCTGGGAGGCCCAGGACCCGGCGCTGCTGCTGCGCGAACATGGCGCCGCCATTCGCGGCATCGCCACCAGCGGCCGCTTTGGCGCGACGAAGGAATTGATCGACGCCTTGCCCGCGTTGGAAGGCATCTTCAGTTTTGGCGTGGGTTACGACACCATCGACATCGCGGCGGCCGAGGCGCGCAATGTCGTGGTCACCAACACGCCGGGCGTGCTCGACGCCTGCGTTGCCGACACGGCATTGGCGCTGATGCTGGCCGTCTCGCGCCGCATCGCGGAGGCTGATCGCTTCGTGCGCGCCGGCCGCTGGCCCACCGAAGGATTCGGCCTGGGTTCGCGCATGACCGGCAAGCGCTGCGGCATCGTCGGGCTGGGCAACATCGGCCTGCAGATCGCCCGCCGCGCGCAGGCCTTCGACATGGATATCCTGTACACCAACCGCAAGCCGCGCCCCGACGCGCCCGAGGGCTACCGCTATTGCCCGGACATCGTCGAGCTGGCCTCGCAGTGCGACTTTCTGGTGCTGGCCGTGCCGGGCGGCGGCGCGACGCGGCACATGGTGAACGCGCAGGTGCTGGATGCGCTGGGCGCCGAGGGCTGGCTGATCAATATCGCGCGCGGCACAGTGGTCGATGAAGCCGCGCTGGTGGCGGCGCTGCAAAACAAGCGCATCGCCGGCGCCGGCCTGGACGTGTTCGAACACGAACCCGCCACGCCCCCGGAATTGAACGCCATGGACAACGTGGTGATGCTGCCGCACATCGCCAGCGGCACCCACGAAACGCGCCGCGCCATGGCGGACCTGATGCGCGCGAACCTGGATTCGTGGTTCCGTGAAGGCCAGGTGCATACGCGCGTGGTGTAAGGCGGGCCGCTGACTACAGATGCAAGGGCGGCCTGCCGGATTGACCGGCAGGCCGTTTTTCAAACGGCTCATCTGACCGTTCTTCAGGCCGTTCTTCAGGCCGCCTCCACCGCCGGCGGATCAATCCTCTGTTGCGAGACGGGCGTGGTGCGATCACAGCGCGTCCAACCCGACGCAAGGTTGCGCCGGTCGTGCAGGTAATCCCAGTTGGCGCCGCACTCGCCGCAAGTGAACGCCTCGTGCGTGATGCCGCGTTGCGCCAGCGGCAACGACCGGACATAGCCCAGGCTGATCAGATTGTCATGCCCCGGCGCCCCCGCCTGGTCCACGGTGATGGCCGCGCATTGGCCGCACAGCATTGTTTCCATCCCCTTTCATTTTGCTTTCAGGGGATGGTACGGACGAAAGTACGAGCAAGGTTCAACAATTCTCACATTCGGTATTGCAGAGTTACCTGGCTCCCGTTCACGGGACGCCATTGCTGAAAACACCGACGCCTGTCTTCAATCCTGGCGGACTATACTGGATAAATAAACAGTGTATTCCACCATGCCGTTCAAAAACCCGCTCTCTCACGCCGACCTGCGCTTCATCCGCGAACGTCAGCCCTGGAACCCCGATGTGATCGCCCTGCTCTGGGAGGTCAAGCGGCTGCGTTCGATCCTGCTTCGCGCCTATCAGCTATCCGGCGACTTCAAGCGCCCGGCCGGAATTACCGGCGAGCTCTACGACGACTTCATGCGCGACCTGCAACACGAACCGTGCGTGCTGGAGCGCGACGATATGAAGGACGCGCTAATGGAACCCTCCAACCGGCTGCGCAAAGGGATGGCGCCTAGATAGCGCTGGAGCGGCGGCGCGCGCGGGAGTATCGTCAAGACGCAATCCTGGCCCTGCAACGGAGGCGTCCCATGCCTGAAAAACCAGAAATAGACATCGAGGCCGGCGCATCACAGATGGGCAACCTGGTGCAGTTCCTGCTGTGGATCGCCGCGCGGCCGCGCACCTATGCCGAGACCATGGAGGCATGGCGCACCAATTGCCCCCGGCTGTCCGCATGGGAAGACGCCACGACGAATGGCCTCGTCGATATGTCACCAGGCGAAAGCACGGTACGCGGCGAGGCCGTGGTGGTGCTGACCGAAAAGGGGCGGGACTTGCTCGCTAGCCCAAGATAAGGCAAGACCCGGAGCCCCTTTTACACGGTTGCCACAGGTGTGGCCGGCGATCCGACCGCGCCCGGCAGGTTCAAGGGCGGGGCCGTCAGCAGGAAGCGGTTACGGCCGTTGGCTTCAAGCCAGCGCGCGAGTTTGCCCAGGTACCACATCTCGCCAATTGGCATGCCGAGCTTGAAGATGCAATGGTGGTGCAGCGGCAGCGCCGCGCAGCAGGCGTTGGGTTTCTGGGTGGGATAGATCTCCAGCGCGTGGTTGTCGGACGCCATGGCCGCGACTTTCGCGTCCGTGATCCACTGCAGCAGTTTCTCGTCGCTGCCGTCCAACCCGGCGCAGATCTCATGCAGCGTATGTGGGTCGGGCTCGCGTTGCTTCTCCAGCAAGGCGTCGCCGAACTCCGTATGAAAGAGCACGATGTCGCCCTGCTCGATCTCGATCTTGTCCGTCTCAAGGATGCGCATCAGGTCGTCATAACCCACCGATTTCTGCGCGCGGCCGTAGTGCCTGGCCAGATCCACCATGACGCCGCGGCTTTGCAGGCAGGATTCCGCCAGATGCGTGATGTCCAGCTTCTTGGCGTTGGAGGCGGCTCCTTGGCGCAAGTCTGTCTTCGCGAAACCGTTAAGCACGTCGTAGTCCACCGGTCCGACCACATGTTCGTTGGGCCGGAAGCCGTTGTAGTAGACGCGTTCCGGCAGACCGTCGCCATTGGCGTCGAATAGCGCGCCCACGTGCGCCAGCGAATCCCATTGAGTCGAATACTGCAAGCTCATTTCGACGATGTCGTCGCTGAGCACATCCACACATCCCGGCCGCAACCGGCCGAGCGGGAAATTCATGTATTGGTCGCCGTCTCTTTCGGTGGGGCGCAGCTTGGGCGGATGGCGCCGGACATTGACGCCGTTGCCGCCCGGATAGTCCAGCGGCAGCGACAGGCAGAAACTCAGGCCCGCCTTCACTTCGCTTATGCCCTTCAGCACGTTTGCGGGAGTGATGTAATTCAGGCAACCGCGCTGATCGTCAGGACCGAAGTCCCCCCAGTTCGATCCTTCGGGACGGCTCAACCATCTCATGCGTCGCAACTCCTTGGCGTTGAAAGCGGATTGACGTAAATTTATCATGTATAGGATACTAGCATCATGGATGTGAAAACAGCAGCTCGAGTTCTGGATGTGCTGAACCTCTTTGCCGAGGAGCAGAAGCCATTGCTGTACAGCGAGATCGCCGCACAGATGCAGATTCCCCTGTCCAGTTGCCATGGCCTGCTCAAGACCATGGTGGCGCGCGGCTATCTGTATGAAATCGGCAAGAAGCACGGCTATTACCCGACCCAAAAGCTGATCCACGTCGCCACCCTGATCTGCCGCAACGATCCGCTGAATGACGTGATCGAACCCGTACTGGAGCGGGTGCGCGACCTGACCGGTGAAACCGCCCTGCTGGCCAAGCTGGCAGACGACAAGGTCGTGTACCTGATCGTGGCGGAATCCAAGCAGACGATCCGTTTCTCGCACCAGCCTGGCGGCTTCAAGGCTGTCCACGCGACCAGTTCGGGCAAGGCGCTGCTCTCCGTGCTGTCGCCTGAAGAACGCCAGAAATGGTTCAAGGCTTATGGCGGATTCACCGCTTTCACTGACAGCACCATCACGACTCGCGCCGCTTTCGATAGCGATCTGCGGGCGGGCGTGGCGCGCGGCTGGCAGCGCTCGGTCGGCGAGAACGTCGAAGACGTGATGTCCATCTCCCTCGGATTCCGGGCATACGAACAACCCTTTGCCATCGTGGTGGCCGGCCCCCTGGGCCGCATGCTCAAGAACGAAGCCACCACTGGAAAACAGCTGGAAGAGGTCAAGGCACTGTTGCACGCCGCCCTGCCCTCGGCCAACCTCACCTTTGTAGGAGAAGACAGTAGATGAATAAGCGCAGCTTTCTTACCGCGGCCTGCTCGGCCCTCGTCGCCACCCTGCCTGTCGGCGGGGCCCTCGCCCACGGCAGCTATCCCGACAAGCCGATACGCGTGATCATGCCGTGGGCGGCGGGCGGTCCGACCGACGTCGTCGGCCGCGTCGTCGCCGTGCAGATGGGCGAGATCCTGGGCCAGCCGCTGGTCATAGAAACCCGCGCGGGCGCCAGTGGCACCATTGGCGCCGCTCAAGTCGCCAAGGCGCCGGCAGACGGTTACACGCTGTTGATGAACCCGTCGGTCCAAGGCATCTATCCTGCCCAGTTCAAAAGCCTGAGCTTCGATCCGATCAAAGATTTCCGGATGGTGGGTGTGCTGGGCACGGTACCGATGGTGGCCGTCGTTCCGCCCACGTCCAAGTTCAAGACTTTCGCCGACCTTATTGACCATGCGCGCGCGCAGCCCGGCACGCTGACCTTCGCGTCGCCCGGTGTCGCCACCCTGCCCCATCTGGCGGGAGAGTTGATCAATTCGTCCACCAAGTCGTCCATCTCGCATGTGGGCTACCGCGGCAGCAGCCCGGCCTTGACCGACGTTGCAGGCGGCCATGTCGATCTGATGTACGCACCGCTTGCTCCCGCCCTGCCTCTGATCCAGAGCGGCAAGGTCGTTCCGCTGGCCGTCACAACGAAGGCCCGGCTGGCGGACCTGCCCAACGTGCCCACCATCGCCGAAAGCGTCCTCCCCGATTTCGACATCGTCACGTGGTACGGCATGTGGGTACCCAAGGACACGCCCGAACCCATCATCGCCAAACTGAACGCGGTCATGGTGCAGGCCTCGAAGTCGCCCAAGGTGGTCGAGGCGCTGAAATCACAGGGCACGCTGCCCAGCACGATGAGCTACCAGGAAGCCGAGACCTTCAATCTGGCCGAAAGCGCGCGCTGGATCAAAGTGATGAAGGACGCCAACATTCAGCCCGAGTAAGGGTCAAGCTCACGCGGAGCCGCGTAGGCGGCTCCCCTCCGGATTTACCCTAACCCCTTGAAATAACTCGCGGTAATTAAATATGCGAGGTCATTCGCATTTAGGGAATTTACTTATGCCTTTTTAGTATTTGTAAGGCGCATACTCGAGCGGCCAGAATTCGTCCTTGGCATAAATCAAGACCAATGGAACTCCGTCAACTCGAGGCCTTCGCGGCCGTCATGTCCACCGGCAGCGTCACCGCGGCCGGACGGCTGCTGGGACGCTCGCAGCCGGCGATCAGCCGGTTGCTGCAGGAACTGGAGGCCGAAATCGGCTATCCCCTGTTCGCGCGCAGCGGTCCTCGCGTGACGCCGACCGAACAGGGGTTCCTGCTTTATGACGACGTTGAACGCGCACTGACCAGCCTGCAGCAGATTCGTGGCCGGGCCGATGAAATCGCGCGCGGCCAGGCGCAGCCGCTCCTGGTGACCGCCACGTCGGCCCTGGCCGCCGGTCTGGTGCCGGCCGCGCTCAAGCGCATTGAAGACCGGCTCGGGACCGCGCGCGTGCAGTTGCGCAGCGCCTCGCCCGAACGCGTGGTGCACGCCGTGTTGTCGGGCGCCGCGCAACTGGGCGTGACCAGCCTGCCGCTGGAACACCGCGGTCTGACCGTGCATTGGATTGCACAATCCCCCTGCGTGGCCGCCCTGCCGGAAGACGATCCCGCCGCGCAGCATGCCGTGGTGCCGGTGTCGGCCCTTGCTGGACGCCGCTTCATCACCATGGCCAATCCCTACCGTCTGCGCCGCCGCCTGGACGCCGCACTGGCGCACAACGTGCAGGCGCTGGGCACCATCGAAACCAATTCGTCCGTCAATGCCTTGGCCGCGGTCCGCGCCGGGCTTGGCGTATCGGTGCTGGAACCCGTGACCGCCTACGGCTCGCCGATGGCCGGCGTGGCGATCCGGCCCATCGACCTGGACATCCCCTTCTTTTTTGGGGTCATCACCCCGCAGTCGCAAACGCTGACGCCGGCCTGCCAGGCCATGGCGGATGCGCTAGCCGACGCCGCCGCGGACCTGCTGCCCGGCTTCGTGCTGCACGACGCCTGCGAGCATTCGGCGCTGTTGCAGTCGATCTACGGCGATGACGCCCCTGTTATGGAAACACCCGCATCATGAATCAGCCCATCGCCACCCCGCCGCAAGGCCTGCCCGCCCTGGAGGCGCGCCTTCGGCAAGACCTGTCCTGGCTGGAACTCCCCGCCAAGAACTGGGTGACGCCCCGGCAGGTCGACGGCCAGCAGGTGCTGGACGTGGCCATCGTCGGCGGCGGCATGGGCGGTCTGGCGGCGGCCGCGTCGCTCAAGCATCTGGGCATTGATGCGCCGATCTTCGATCAGGCGCCCGAAGGCTACGAAGGCCCGTGGGCCACGACGGCGCGCATGGAAACGCTGCGCTCGCCCAAGCAACTGACCGGTCCCGCGCTGGGCCTGCCCGCGCTGACCTTCCGCGCCTGGTTCGAAGCGCAATTCGGCCTGGACGCCTGGGAAGCGCTGGACAAGATTCCCCGCCTGCAATGGATGGAATACCTGCGCTGGTACCGCCGCGTGCTGAACCTGGACGTGCGCAACGAACACCGCATCCTGTCCGTGCAGCCGCGCGCCGACAAGCTGGTGGAACTGGACATCCAATCGCCCGCTGGACGCCGCACCCTCCTGGCCCGCCGCGTTGTGCTGGCCACTGGCCGCGACGGCCTGGGCGGCGCGTATGTGCCCGACTTTGCCAAGAAACTGCCGCGCGACCGCTGGGCGCATTCGTCCGACGTGATGGACTACAACACGCTGGCCGGCAAGCGCGTGGGCGTCGTGGGCGCCGGCGCTTCCGCCATGGACAGCGCGGCGACCGCGCTGGAAGCCGGCGCGGCCAGTGTCGATCTGCTGATCCGCCGCAACGACATCCCCCGCATCAACAAGGGCAAGGGCGCGGGCAATCCCGGCCTGACCCACGGCCACCTGACGCTGCCCGACGAATGGAAGTGGAAGATCCGCCACTACATCAACGCCGCGCAGGTGCCGCCGCCGCGCGGCAGCACGCTGCGCGTGTCGCGCCATCCGAATGCCTTCTTCAACCTGGGCTGCGGCGTGCTGGACCTGGCGCTGATCGACAACGAGATCCACGTCACCACGCCCAAGGGCGTGTTCGTACTGGACTTCCTGATCTTCTCCACGGGCTTTCGCATCGACTGGACCGTGCGCCCGGAATTCGCGCCGCTTGCGCCTCACGTGCGCGCCTGGGGCGACCGCTACACGCCGCCCGCCGGCGAGGAAGACCAGGAACTGCATGACTCGCCCGACCTGGGCGCCGTCTTCGAATTGCAGGAAAAAGTGCCCGGCGCCTGCCCCGGCCTGGATCGCGTCCACTGCTTCTCGTACCCCGCCGCCCTGACGCAGGGCACGATCTCGGGCGATATCCCCGCCATCAGCGAAGGCGCCAAGCGCCTGGCGCAAGGCATCGCCGGCCTCTTCTACCGCGAAGACGTCGCCACGCACTACGCCAACATGGAAGCGTTTGCCGAGCCCGAAGTGTTTGGCGATGAATGGACCCCGGCCCCATCGCCGGCCCCGGCTACGGCCACGCAGGCGGAGACCGCGCAATGACCGCATGGCTGCTACGCCGCGTGGCGCAGGCCGCCGTGGTCGTGTTCCTGATGACGCTGATCGTCTTCGTGGGGCTGCACGCCATCGGCAACCCCGTCGACATCCTGATCGGCCAGGACGTGGACCAGGTGGACCGCGCGCGCATCATCGCCGAACTCGGCCTGGACAAGCCCCTATGGCAGCAGTACCTGGCCTTCCTGAACGGCGCGCTGCACGGCAACCTGGGCAACAGCTTCGTCTACAACATCCCGGCGATCGAGCTGGTGATCCAGCGCCTGCCGGCCACGCTTGAACTGGCGATCACTGCCCTGTCGTTTGCCGTCATCGTCGGTCTGCCGCTGGGCCTGTTTGCCGGCCTGTACCCCGACAGCCGCGCGTCCAAGATGATCATGGCGGGCAGCATCGTCGGCTTCTCGCTGCCCACCTTCTGGGTGGCGCTGATGCTCATCATGGCGTTCAGCGTGTCGCTCGGCTGGCTGCCGGCCAGCGGCCGCGGCCAGACGGTGGAGTTTCTGGGCTTCCAGTGGTCGTGGCTGACGGCCGACGGCTGGCGCCATCTGATCCTGCCGGCGTTCAACCTGTCGCTCTTCAAGATCTCGCTGGTGATCCGCCTGACTCGCGCCGGCGTGCGCGACGTGATGCCGCTGGACTTCGTGAAGTTCGCGCGCGCCAAGGGCCTGTCGCCCTTCCGCGTGGTCTGTGTGCACGTGCTGCGCAACACCATGATCCCGCTGGTGACGGTGCTTGGCCTTGAGCTGGGTTCGACCATCGCATTTGCCGTCATCACCGAAAGCATCTTTGCCTGGCCCGGCGCCGGCAAGCTGATCCTGGACAGCCTGAACGCGCTGGACCGCCCCGTGATCGTGGCCTACCTGATCGTGGTGGTGTGCCTGTTCGTGACGCTGAACCTGATCGTCGACATTCTGTACAAAGTGCTGGACCCCCGGGTGCGGCTGGAGGCCACGGCATGAGTTCCGTATCCAATACCGCGCAGGCGCCTGCCCTGCGCCGCGAGTCGCCGTGGCGCCGCAACCTGGCCGAGTTCCTGTCGTCCAAGACGGCGGTGCTGGGCCTGGTGGTGGCCACGCTGCTGATCCTGGCCGCCGTGCTGGCGCCCTGGATCTCACCGCAAAACCCATATGACCTGCTGCAGATCGACGTGCTGGACTCGCGCCTGCCGCCCGGCACCATGAATGGCCTGGAGACCTTCCACTACTGGCTGGGCACTGACGGCCAGGGCCGCGATCTGCTGTCCGGCATCCTGTACGGCCTGCGCATCAGCCTGATGGTGGGCGTGGGCTCGGCGCTGATCGCCGGCGTCATCGGCACGCTGCTGGGCCTGTTGGCCGCTTACGCCGGCGGCAAGGTCGACGCCTTCATCATGCGTCTCGTGGACCTGATCCTGTCGTTCCCGTCGATCCTGGTGGCCATGATGATCCTTGCGTATCTGGGCAAGGGCGTGGGCAACGTGGTGCTGACGCTGGTGATCCTGGAATGGGCCTACTACGCCCGCACCGCGCGCGGCCAGGCCCTGGTCGAGCGCCGCCGCGAATACGTCGAAGCCGCCCGCTGCCTGGACATTCCCAACTGGCGGATCATGTTGAAGCACATCCTGCCCAACTGCCTGCCGCCGCTGATCGTCATCGGCACGCTGCAGATCGCGCGTGCCATCACGCTGGAAGCGACGCTGAGCTTCCTGGGCCTGGGCGTGCCGGTGACCGAACCGTCGCTGGGCCTGCTGATCTCCAACGGCTTCCAATACATGCTGTCCGGCGAATACTGGATCAGCTTCTACCCCGGCATCGCGCTCTTGATCACCATCGTGGCGATCAACCTGGTGGGCGACCGCCTGCGCGACGTGCTGAACCCGAGGACCCACAAATGACCGACCGCTCCGCCTCGGCTGGCGCGCCGGCCACGCTTGAAGTGCGCAACCTGCGCACCCAGTTCCATACCCGCGCGGGCGTGCTGCCCGCCGTGGATGGCGTCTCCTTCACGCTGGAACGCGGCAAGATCCTGGGCCTGGTCGGTGAATCCGGCTCGGGCAAGTCCGTCACGGGCTTCTCCATCATGGGGCTGGTCGACGCGCCGGGCCGCATTGCCGGCGGCGAGGTCCTGTTTCAGGGCCGCGACCTGACCAAGCTGCCCGCGCGCGAACTGCGCAAGCTCCAGGGCAATCGCATCGCCATGATCTTCCAGGATCCGATGATGACGCTGAACCCCGTGCTGCGGGTGGACGTGCAAATGATCGAGACCGTGCGCGCCCACACCAGGATGAGCAAGGCCGAAGCCCGCATCCTGGCGCGCGACACGCTGGGCATGATGGGCATCCCCAGCCCCGAGGAACGCCTGCTGGCCTATCCGCATCAATTGTCCGGCGGCATGCGCCAACGCGTGGCCATTGCCATCGCCATGCTGCACCGCCCGGACCTCATCATTGCCGACGAACCGACGACCGCGCTGGACGTCACCATCCAGGCGCAGATCCTGTCCGAAGTGCAGAAGCTGGCACAGCAGCACGGCACCAGCCTCATCTGGATCACGCACGATCTGTCCGTGGTGGCGGGCCTGGCCGACGACGTCGCCGTCATGTACGCCGGCCGCATCGTCGAACACGGCAAGGTCGACGACGTGCTGGACCGTCCGCAGCATCCGTACACCGTGGGCCTGATCGACAGCCTGCCCAGCAACAACCAGCGCGGCCAGCGCCTGCGCCAGATTCCCGGCATGACGCCGAACCTGCTGCACCTGCCGGCCGGCTGTGCGTTCTCGGCGCGCTGCTCGCGCGCCCCCGCCGCCTGCGGCCAGCAACCCGGCATCACCCAAGCCTTACCCGAACACGACGTGCGCTGCTTCCATCCTTCCATCCAGATCCACCGCGAGGTGGCGGCATGAGCGCAACCGCCAACGCCCCCACCCCGCTGATCGACCTGCGCCAGGTCAGCAAGCGCTTTGGCGAACGCAAGATCGGCGCCGCCGGCCGCGCAATGCAATCGCTGGGCCTGTCCAAGCCGCCCGCCATCACGCGCGCCGTTGACCACGTGGACCTGATCGTGAACCCGGGCGAAGTCGTCGGCCTGGTCGGCGAATCCGGCTGCGGCAAGTCCACGCTGGGCCGCATCGCCGCAGGACTGCTCACGCCTTCCGGCGGCGAAGTCCGCATCAACGGCAAGCGCCCCGCCGACATGACCACCGCCGAGGCCCACGCCGCGCGCCTGAAAGTGCAAATGATCTTCCAGGATCCCTACGCCAGCCTCAATCCGCGCCTGCGCGTGGATGAGATCGTCGGCGAGGCGGCGCGCATCCATGGCCTGGTCGGCAATGGCGACTTCGACGACTACGTCAGCACGCAGCTCGAACGCGCCGGTCTGGACCCCGCCCTGCGCCAACGCTACCCGCACCAGTTCAGCGGCGGCCAGCGCCAGCGCATCGGCATTGCCCGCGCGCTGGCCGTGCAGCCGTCCATGCTGGTCTGCGACGAAGCCGTGGCCGCGCTGGACGTATCGATTCAGGCGCAGATCCTGAACCTGTTCATGGACCTGCGTGAAGACCTGAACCTGACGTATCTTTTCATCAGCCACGACCTGGGCGTGGTCGAGCACCTGTCCGAACGCGTCGTCATCATGTATCTGGGCCGTGTCGTGGAAACGGCGACGGTGGAAGAAGTCTTCCAGCGTCCCAACCACCCGTACACCCAGGCGCTGCTGGCCGAGATCCCCACCCTGAAGTCGCGCCACAAGATCTTTACCGCGATCAAGGGCGAGATCCCCAGCCCGCTCAACCCGCCCACCGGCTGCCATTTCCATCCGCGATGTCCGCATGCGATGCCGCGCTGCAAGACCGAGGTTCCCACGCTGAAGGGAATCGCCATCAACCACCTGAGCGCCTGTCACCTGAACGACATGGCCTGACGATCAATGACTGCGGCACGACCGCCGCGGTCAATGGACCCACTCCGTTCCCCCTCTACCAAGGATCCCGGACAATGAAACGCCTGATTCTCTCGACCCTCACCGCCGCCATCCTGGGCGCCTCGGCCGCTGCCTCCGCCGACAATCTGTCGATCGGCTTTGCCGACCCGCTGTCGTCGCTGGACCCGCAACTGAACAACCACGCCGGCGACCGCTCGGTGGCCCTGCACTTCTGGGACCTCCTGATCGAGAACAAGTGGAATAAGTTGCAGCCGGGCCTGGCTGTGAGCTGGAAGCCGCTGGACAACACCACGTGGGAATTCAAGCTGCGTGAAGGCGTCAAGTGGCAGGACGGCACGCCCTTCACCGCCGACGACCTGATCTACTCCTACACCCGCGCCCGCGGTGTGCCCGGCAGCGTCGCCACCTACGCCGGCTATCTGCGCACCATCGACACGATGACCGCCAAGGATCCCCTGACGCTCATCGTCAAGACCAAGGCGCCGAACCCCGACCTGCCCCTGAACCTGGCGTCCATCCACGTCGTCAGCAAGCACGTCGGCGAAAAGTCGTCGACCGAAGACTACAACTCGGGCAAGGCCATGGTCGGGACCGGCCCCTACAAGTTCGTCTCGTACACGCCGGGCGACCGCGTCCTGATGGAACGCAACGACGCCTACTGGGGCGACAAGCAGATCTGGGAAAAGGTCAACTACCGCTACATCAACAACGCCGCCGCCCGCACCGCCGCCCTCTTGGCCGGCGACGTGGACGTGATCGACAAGGTCTCGGTGTCCGACCTGGCCAAGCTGCAAAAGGCCTCGAACATCTCGGTCTACCCGTACGACGGCCTGCGCGTCATGCTGCTGCAACCCAGCTTCAACCCAGCGCCCAACCAGTACATCACCGACAACAATGGCAAGCCGCTGGACAAGAACCCGCTGCTGGACGTGCGCGTGCGCCAGGCGCTGAACCTGGCCATCAACCGCAAGGCCATCGCCGACCGCATCCTGCAAGGCGCCGCCACCGAAGCCAACCAGTGGATGCCCAAGGGCACCTTCGGCTACAACCCCGAAATCAAGGACATCCCCAACGACGTCGCCCAAGCCAAGAAGCTGCTGGCCGAAGCGGGCTTTCCGGATGGCTTCAAGCTGACCATGCACGTCCCCAACGACCGCTACCCGCAAGGCCCGGAAACGGCCCAGGCGGTCGCGCAGTTCTGGACCCGCGTGGGCGTGAAGACGCAAGTGGAGGTCGTGCCGTGGGCCGTGTACTCGGGCCGCGCCAACAAGAACGAATTCGCCGTCAGCATGCTGGCGTGGGGCAACGGCACGGGTGAAGCCAGCTACGCGCTGGTCAACATCCTGGCCACCGTCGACGCCAAGAAGGGTCTGGGCGCATCCAACTGGGGCCACTACACCAACGCCAAGGTCGACACCGCGCTGGAGCAATCCACCTCGGAATTCGACGTGGCCAAGCGCGAAGCCATCCTGCGCGACTCCGTCAAGCTCGTGTCCGATGACGTCGGCATCATCCCGCTGTTCCACTACAAGAACATCTGGGCAACGAAGAAGGGCCTGAAGGTCACGCCGATGACCAGCGACCGCACGGCCGCCATGATGGTCACCAAGGTCTCGGACAAGTAAGCCATGGCGCCGACCCTGACCATCACCCCCGCAGACGCCCTCATCGACGTCCCGCGCCAGATCCGCGTCGAACACGTGGCGCCCGGCGCGACCGTCGAGATCACCGCCCTCACCCGCCGCAACGGCGTGGTCTGGCAAGCCCAGGCCGCCTACACGGCAGGCGAGGACGGCGTGGTCGACCTGACCCGCGACGCGCCCGTCTCGGGCGACTACACCGGCTTGTCCCCGATGGGGCTGGTCTGGGCGCAGTCCCCCGACGACGGCAAGAGCCGTGAATACTTCAACCACCCGGTGACCGACGCGCTGGTCACCGACGTGGTGGCCCGCGCCGAAGGCGCAGAAGCCCGCGCCACGTTCACGCAGCGCCTGGCGTCCGACGGCGTCACACGCGTCGAAGTCCGCGAGGAAGGCCTGGTCGGCACCCTGTACCTGCCCGCCGGCAGCGCCCCGGGATCGCATCCCGCCGTCATGATCCTGAACGGGTCCGGCGGCGGCATCAACGAACCGCGTGCCGCCCTGTACGCCTCGCGCGGCTACGCGGCCTTTGCGCTGGCGTACTTCAAGGCGCCGGGCCTGTCGGACTACATTTCCAACACCCCGCTTGAGTACTTCCAGACCGGCCTGCGCTGGCTGCGCAAGAAGGTCCAGCCCAAACACGACTTCGTCGCCATCAGCGGCCAGTCGCGCGGCGGAGAACTGGTGCTGCTGTTGGGCGCCACCTTCCCCAAGGAAGTGTCGGCCGTCGTGGCCTATGTGCCCGGCGCCGTCGTCCACAGCGGCCAGAACGCCTGCGACCCCAAGATCGGCCGCGAAGGCCCCACGTGGCTGCTGGGCGGCAAACCCATTCCCCACGTCTGGGAAAACAACCGCACCGCCACCTGGGCCCCGTTCGATGAAGGCCCCGCGCCGCATCGCCACGAAAAGGCCATCCTGACCGCGTTGCAGGACCCCGACGCCGTCGCCCGCGCCCGCATCCGCGTCGAAGACATCGAAGGCCCGGTCATGCTGCTGTCCGGCACCGACGACGGCTCGTGGCCGTCCAGCCTGTATTCGAAGATGGTGCAGGACAAGCTGGCCGACGTGCAGCACCCGTACCCGGTCAAGTGGCTGGATTACGAGAACGGCGGCCACTCCATCCTGTTCCCCTACGTGCCCACCACGCAGCTCGTATACGCACACCCCGTGTCGGGAAAGATCAGCACCAGCGGCGGCAATCCCAAGGACAACGCTCGCGCCGACCAGGAGTCCTGGGAAGGCGTGACGTCGTTCCTGGATGCGGCGGTGAAGGCCAAGGGCGCGGCGGCTGGGAAGCCGGCTTCGACTGCGAACGACGCGCGCAACGCCGGCTGAACGAAACTTTAGGAGACCTCATCCATGGCACAACAACCCATCGTCTACGACATCAACAAAGACATCGTCGACCAGCTCGTGGGCCTGACGCCCGGCACGCAGACCTTTGACGTGCGCCACAAGCGCGACAAGGTCGCCGCCGCCACGCAAGGCAGCTACGACGCCCTGTTTGACCCAGCCCTGCCCGGCCTGTCGCAGGCCGACCGGCTGCTGGTCGCGCTGTATGCGACGCGCATCACCCCGTCGCCGCTGCTGGCTGCGCACTACCGCGCCCGCGCCGTGGAAGCGGGCGCCGCGGCAGCGGACATCGCCGTCGCCGAATCGGGCAAACCGGCTGACGCCGCCAACCCGCAACTGGCCGCCGTGCTGGAATACACGCGCAAGCTGATTGAAAAGCCTGTTGAAGGCGACGAGGCCGCGTTGAAGACGCTGCCGGCTGCGGGGGTTTCCACGCCTGCTGTCGTGACTCTGTCGCAGCTCATTGCTTTCCTGTCGTATCAGACGCGGCTGGTGGCTGGGCTGGTGGCGATGAAGGCGGCTGAAGGTCAGCCTGCCGGTGCTGCTGCCGCCGATGCCACGGCCGTGGTCAATCCCGGCACCACCGAACCCGGCGCCGTCATCAAGGCCCACGGTTTCACGAACGAAGTCCTGGAATGGAAGGCCTGGCTCGACGTCGTCAACGTCGACACCGCCACGCCCGAGCAGATCGCCGTTCTGGAAGAAAGCCACCCCAAGGCCAAGGTCTCGGATTACTACCTGTTCCTGGTCCACCAGCCGGAAATCCTGCGTCAACGCTCCACGGCCTTCAACGCCATCATGTACGCCCCCGGCGGCATGTCGCGCGCCGAACGCGAACTTGGCGCCACCGTCGTGTCGCGTGTGAACGGCTGCGTGTACTGCGCATCGGTGCATGCGCAGCGGTTCGAACAACTGGCCAAGCGCAATGATGTGATTGAACAGGTGTTTGAGAATCCGATCACGGCTGGCACGACCAAGCGTGAACAGGCGATTGGGAAGTTCTCGATCCAGATCACCGAAGCCCAGGCGGACGTGAATGCGGACAGCATCCAGGCGTTGAAGGACGTCGGGCTGAATGACGGCGAGATCCTGGATCTGCTGCATTCGGACGCGATCTTTGCTTGGGCGAATCGCTTGATGCTGAATCTGGGTGAGCCCGTCCTCGTGACGGTCTGAGACGCACCTTTGATCTGGGTGTCAGACACCGCCCGTTGCTCCGGGTGTCTGACACCTTGCGCTGACCCAGGTGTCTGACACCCCTGCGCTGACCGAAGTGTCCGCCCCCTGCGCTGACCGAGGTGTCCGCCCCCTGCGCTGACCGAGGTGTCCGCCCCTCTACGCTGACCGAGGTGTCTGACACCCCTACGAGATCGCGGCCGCATTGCGAGCCCGTTCCCGGGGTGTCAGACACCGGCCCCCACCGTCCCAAATTCACCCGGTGTCAGTCACGCGGAGGGTTACACTGTCCCTTCCCGCACTCCACGCGCCCCGCCCCTGCGGGGCGCTTTGCCTTTCCCCATGTCAGAAAAAACCCACGACATCCGCCCCGGCCAGTCGATCGAACTGCTCAAGGCCCTGCACATCCTGACCCGCGACGGCAAGATGAACCAGGACAGCCGCCGCAAGCTCAAGCAGGTCTACCACCTGTTCCAGTTCATCGAGCCGCTGCTCAAGGATGTTCAAGAACAACGCGGCGCCGTTACCTTGGCCGACCATGGCGCGGGCAAGTCGTATCTGGGGTTCATCCTGTACGACCTGTTCTTCAAAGAGCAGCCCGAGGCGCTGAAGAACGGCTCGCACATCTACGGCATCGAAACGCGGGAAGAACTGGTGAAGTCGTCAGAGGACCTGGCCAAGCGGCTGGGGTTTGGCGGCATGTCGTTCCTGAACCTGTCGGTGGCTGAGTCGATTACCTCCGGCAAACTCCCCGCATCGATCGACGTCGTCACCGCCCTGCACGCCTGCAACACCGCTACCGACGACGCGATTCATTTTGCGTTGGAGAAAAAGGCCAAGTACATCGTGGTCGTGCCTTGCTGCCAGGCGGAAGTGGCGTCGGTGCTGCGAAAGAACAAGGCAAAGGCGCTGGCCGACCCGCTGGCGGAGATCTGGCGGCATCCGTTGCATACGCGCGAGTTTGGTAGCCAGATTACAAATGTGCTGCGGTGCCTGCAGCTTGAGGCGCATGGGTATCAGGTCAGCGTAACCGAGCTGGTTGGCTGGGAGCATTCGATGAAGAATGAGCTGATCATTGCGCAGTACAAGAATCTGCCGACCCGCAAGCCTGCGGAGCGGTTGACTGAAATGCTTGATCGGATTGGGTTGCAGGAGTTGAAGGATCGGTTTTTCTTGCCGCAAGTTGCCCAACACTGAAAAGACCGCCTGCAGCAATGAATTTTCCTCAATACCTTGATCGGGTTCGCACGGTCTGCAACGCGCACGGACACGCGCTAAACCTTAACCCGGGTGCGGCGGAATCGGCACTGGAAGCAGTAGAGGCGGAAATTGGCTTAGCCATCGCAGCGGACGCCAGGCAGGCTTGGCTTCTGGCCAATGGCGCCGAGCGCGATGCGCCAGTATTCATGCGGCCGGGCTATCTGACGGCCTATGATTATCTGCCGCTGGAAAAGGCGGTTGCGGGAAGAGCCCGCATGGCGGACCGAGCGCCGCGCTATGCCGGATACGAAGAACCAGAACCGCGGGATGCGCGCATCAGAGGCGGCTGGTTTCAGCCGGGCTGGCTACCCTTCGCCAGTTTTGGTGGCGCCACGCTGTTGTTGATGGTCGACCACTCGCCAAGCGAGTCCGGCACGCCGGGACAGATCATCGCTTTCACCCATGACCCGGACCAGATCACCTGGGTGGCGCCGAGCTTTGAGGCGCTGCTGACGGGGTCGATTGCCGAGATCGAGGCCGATCCGGAGGAGTTTCTCGGGGAGTATTAAAGCGGAGTATTAATAGCCCCGACGAGACAAAGCGCGCGAAATGCTGATGATCCTTATCTTCCCCCTTGTATTCGTCGGCGTACTGGCATTCTGGCTGGCAAGTGTTGTGAAGGGACGCTCGGTAACAGGAGCGCCGCCTGCGCTTACCGCTGCCCTCGTGGCATTGGTAGTTTGCTATGCCTTGGGACTGATACTGATATCAATAGACCCTTGGTTTGACGACAACGGCGTACCAGAATTCATCTCCTGGAAATACCGTTGGGCATGGGCGGCATCGGTCGCGGGCTGGCTCGCAATCGTTGTCTTGCCGGCGCTTCTCGGACTTCGCGCGTTCTTCCTTCCGCGCGCTAGGCGTCAGGATAAGCACCAGTAAGCAGCGATTTCATGCTCATGGCAATCGGCCGGAACACGATGCACGACCACACGCCGAGCCAGACTACGCTTGGCCTTCCGCCAACTCATTCATCTGGTCCTGAGCCATCCCCATGGCTACTGGCGGAAAGACGATGCACCACGCATTGAACCATCCCGTGGACCGGCGGCGTGAGGAAGGACGCTGCTCCAGAGCCTCAAATGGCGCTTCATCGAACGACCTGCCCCGAACTGATGCCAACAGTAGCAGTGCGACCCCCATCGCGGCTATGCCAACAAGTGCCCAATCGCCATCAGATTGAAATTGGAGGAAGATGGACGAAGCTGCATAGTAAATTGCGGAGGTGCTCACCATTTCGCATGTACTCCACACCGCGAAAGCGCTCGCAAACGCGTGTCGGTCGGGCACGGCGCGAGCGTCCAGCGCACGGAGGCAGTTTCTGCTTGCATGAATACCGCCGGGTCAGAAATTGAGAAGATGCCAAAAAAGTGGCCGTGACTTTCGTCACGGCCCTAGATAACGGCTAACTGCGTCACCCTACCTATGCCCCAACTTTCAACGCCATTTAGCCGCCGCTGCTTTATACAGATTACTGGCCGCAGATCCTCGTGAAATCTGAAGCTGCCGTTCTACAGCGAGCGCTCGCTGGGGACGGAATATGGATTTATCAGCGTTTCACCTGCAGCACATCGCATGCTGCAGGCGTATGAAACCACCGCGTCAATCATTACGGAAATAAGACTACTTCGAATCTTTTGGGAAAATTGGCTGACTGGCCATTAGGAGTGATCGGCTTGGGCTGATTAATCGGCAAGCGCGCTATTCAGAATGAGAGCATTTGGAAATTCTCCATTTCTGTTGGACAGTCCGTTCTCCGTGGAGCCGTATGCGGGCTTGGCCTGGGCGAACCTTCGCAGCCGTGCGCTCCAGGAATGCGATGGCAGCGCCGCGCTTTCGGGCGCCAGTCAGAGCGACCAGTCCACCACCACCACGCTCGGTGTGCGTGGCCGCCAGGCGCTGACGCCGGACAAGTTCGAGGGTGCGCTCACCGCCGGCGCTGGCTGGCGCCATGCATTTGGCGACCTGAACCCCACGACGAAGATGGCTTTCGACGCGGGCGACGCGTTCACGGTTGCCGGCGTCCCCCGTAACGCGGCGCTGCTTGAAGCCGGCTTGGAATCCTTTAGAAGAGTGCACGCAGCGAGGCGCTTACCGTACGGTCTGTTGCCCCGCTGCCGAATTGCCCGTCGATCGCCACGCTTGCCGTGACGCGCGACGTGACATGCAGGTCCAGCCCCGCACCGATCACCACGGCGTCCTTGCCTAGCGGCACGCCGCTGATGGTAAAGACATCACCGCCCTGGAAAGACACATTGGACTGCGGCGTGATGTCGCCGTAGGCGCGGCGCCATCCCACCAGGCCGCGCAGCGTTGCATCAACGGGGCCTGCGCCGATTTGCGTCGATCCCCGCAACCCTAGCGTGGAGAATGTTGTGGCGGTGTTGTCGCCGCGGCTGCGCAAAGCGGCCAAGCCGCCGGTTTCAGTAAAGCCGTCGGTGTGCAGATTGACGTGAGCCAGGTTGACGAAGGGTTCCAACGTTGCCCGGTCATCGCCCAGGCGATAGCCCAGTTCGGCAAAGGCCTGCGCGGTGTTGGCGCGATAGTCCGCCTTCATGCGCCCGCCCACCGCGGCAACGTTCACGTCACGCGCGGAATCGATGTCGTGCCACGTGTAGACGCCGCCCAGCCGCAAGGCGAGCCGATCCCATTGCGTGCCGCCATAGACGCCCAGATGGTAGTCGTCCGTGTCGCTGCGAGCATTCTGATCGTCGACCTTGTAGCGGCCACGGCTATAGCCCGCCAGCACCCCCACGCGCCACGAGCCCGTGGGCACGTCCACGCCCATCACGAAGCCCGCCGAATCGCGGTCGATGCGGCCGGCATTGCCATTTCCGTTGGTGTGGCCCCAGCCGCCCCAAGATTGACCCCAAGCGACTCGGCCGTTGGCGCAGGTGTCGCCGGTCGATCGCCCGTCACGCTCGCGCGGCTGGCCGGCGCCTTCAGTGCAAAAAGCGTTGCGCAACCGATCAATGGCCAGATCGCGCGAATAACGACTGTCGTACAACAGTGCCCCCTTGGCCGAGGCCAGGGCCGAGCCAGACAGCTGATCCAGCGCACTGCGCGCCGCCTCGAAGCTGGGCGAATTGAGCAGGGCGTCGGAGACCGCAGTGCCCGTTGCTCCGCCGACGGTGGCGCTCTGGTTGGGCGTCTCGGCAGCGTCCTGCACGTTGCCGGTTTGCGTCACCGTCAGGTAGGCGCCGTTCTGGTCGTAGCGATCAGCCAGGGTCAGAAACGGAGAAATCACCGTGTCTCCGCTGACCGCATAGGTCCCGGACAATCCGCCCGTCGCGGCAAGTACCTGGTAGGACGTGCCCACCTTGTAGAGTTCGGAACCGGCCCTGACCACGGACATGGCCGCGCCGTTGTCCAGCGTGGCGGTCCCGTCGACCGTGATCCGATCCGACGCGCCGCCGCCGATCTCAACGAGGTACGTGGAGCCGGCTTGCTGCAAGTAGTTGCCGTTGATATGCAGCGCGCCGATGGAATTGCCCGGGGCAATGGCGCCGCCCGACTGTACGGTAGTCGCCCCCACGGTGCCGCTACCGCCCAATGTGGCGCCCGCGCCCACGGTGACTGCGGAGTTAGCGAAGACGCCGTTGATGATCAATGCGCCGGCTTGCACGCGCGTGGCGCCCGACATGGCGCCGCCGCCGTTGAGCACGACGCGGCCGATTCCTTGCTTGGTCAGCGTGCCGGAGCCGTCGATGACCCGGCCATCGACCACGTCAAGTTCCTGAGTCAGTACCAGCGCGCCATCATTGCGGATGTCGCCGCTGCCCAGATTGGCGAACGACGCCACCACCGTTCCGCTAGCGATATCGGTGCCGCCGGCATACGTGTTGGCGCCGGTCAGCGTCAGCGTCCCCGCGCCGGTCTTGATCAGCTTGCCCTCGCCGCCGATCGCGCCGGTGCTTTGCAGATCGGCGTCGGTCTGCAGGACGCCGCCGTCCGCGCCCAATTGGATATCGCGGGCCGTGCTCATGATTGTCGTCGTGTGCAAGGCGCCACCATCCAACGTCACCCTGCCATTGCTTGCGCCCAGGCTGGCATCGCTGGCTATCGACAACGCGCCATTCCGGATGGTCCAGCTTGTGGTTTCCGACGTGACGCCTGTGAGCGTCCAGGCACTTGCGCCGTCCTTCTCGAACACGCCGAAACCCTGATAGGCGGCGGCGCTGCCGGCCGCCCCAAGATCGGCGACGTTGAAGGTGGCGTCATTGTTTCCGCCCAGGCGCAAGGTGTCGGCGCGGCTGAATGCCACGGCGTCACCGTTGAGCACCGACCCGGCTTGCAGCTCCAGTGTGTTGACGCCGCCGATGAACGACACGGCCGCGGCTTGCACGCGGGCTGGCGCACCAGCCCCGGACCACGCGCCGCTCAAGGCGCCCGTGATGGTGCCTGCATTGATGACTGTGACGTCGACGCCCTTGACGCCCGCGCCGCCTGCACCCGTCTGGCCGCCGACCACGCGCCCTGCGCCGCCCACGCCCCCGGTGATGGTGCCGCCGGCCAGATTCACGACCGTGCCGCCGTGCGTCAGTTGCACGCCGGCGCCGCCGCCTCCGCCGCCGTTCGCCGTGATCGAGCTCCCGGCGCCGCCCACGCCACCCACGATGGCGCCGCCATTGACCACGCCTGCGCCGGCCTTGAGCAGCACACCCATCGCACCGCCACCTGCTCCACCGGTCAGCGTCGCACTGCCGCCAGCGCCGCCGATCACGGTCGCAGCGGTTGCCACATTGACCTGGGAATTGGAAAAGATGCCAGCGCCGCCGCCGCCGCTGCCGGCATTGCCCTGTGCGCGTCCAGCGCCGCCACGCACCGTGACCCCGCTCAGCACGGTCAAGTCCGCCGACGCTGACACGCCTACGCCGCCGCCTCCACCGCCGCCCGCGGTGCTGACGTTGTTCTGCGGATTGCCGCCCGCACCGCCCGTTCCTCCGGTCACGTTGGTGCCGATGGTAGAGGCGCTGGCGATGGTTTGGCCCGTGGTCCCGGTTGTGCCGGCCACGCCGGGACCCTGCCCCAGGCCCGTACCGGTATCGCCCGGACCACGTGCGCCGCCCGCGGCGCCATTGCCGGTGTCAAGGTCCACCGCACCGCCGCCGCCGGCCGAACCGGCATTGCTGCCGATGCCGATGCTTCCCGGGCGGCCCGTGGCCTCGGCCGCCGTGCCGTCGATACCCCCCGCGCCACCTGCGACCTGCGTCGGACCCGAGCCCACCGGACTGCCATAGCCGCCATCGGCTCGCGCCGCCGGGGTCGCCACGACTGCACTGATTGTGGTCGCTACCAGAACCGCCAATGTCTCGGGACGCAAACGCCTTTTTTGGTTTTCTTGTTGACGTTTGTGATGCGACATTCGCGCGCCCCTTTGTTCGGCTTGTGAAGGCTGCGAAGTGTAATAGGGCAGAATTTCGGCGTTGCGAATAACCTTTCGGGCTGGTCAGGCGTTCGGTGTTTCACAATGATGTGCGGTATGCCGCGCATGCGAATTCGCGGCACGGCAAACGCAGAACCTTCTCATCGCCCTGCCTGACGCGACCTGCATCAATTCCCGGAGCTCCGGCGCAACCGATCGGAAGATTCCTTATTCAAGCGCTTCGCTTCGTCTTCCGCGTAGTCTTCCTCGCCCGATTCGTATTGCCCTTCATAGATGCAACTGCTGCGCAGCAGTCCACACTCGCCGACTACTGAGCATCCCGAACTGAGCGCGGCCAAAAACAACACGACACCGCACCGGCCTAATGTTTGAACCGACATATCGCTCCTTATCTTTACTTCGGTTTGAATTGAAAGAACCGATAGCTTAGAGGGGATATGCCAGCCTACTGTGCCTAGCGGTGTATCAAGTTGTCTCGAGCTTGGCGGCATCCAGCAGTCAAAGATGCCGATGGCTGCAGCCCATGACCTGCCCCGTCAGTTCCCCAATCAAGCCAGCCAGCCCGTGCGCACTCTCGCGATCCAGCCCTTCGCATTGCACCATCCGGAATCCCATCGCAAAGGTGTAATGCCAATCGAGCTCAAGGATGCGGTAACTGCGTCCGCTTTGCTCGCAATGCCATTGGACGGCCGGATTCTCGTAGGCTTCGCCGATGAAGTCGATGTGCGAATCGGCGGGCATCGGCGTGGCGGGCTCGTTCGATCCCGGCACGCTCGGCGCGGAGAGATTTTCGCCGACCATGACGCGGGGATTTGGCCCGTCGAAGGCCAGCAGCATGATGGGGAAGTTTTTGGGATCGGCGTCGTAGTCTTCTCGAACGAGGTCGCTCAGGTAGGGTCTGGCCGACGGGCCGAGGCAGTAATGAACGCTATGCCATGACGCGTCGTCTGCGTCAAAACTGTTGTTGTTGGTGGCGCGGTAGGGAATGGTGTCGACCTGTGCTGGCAAGACGTAACTCCCTTCCAGCAGCTGCGCTTCCAACGCGGGCCAATTGGGCGGCGGCAGATGGACGTCACGGGGGAAGATGAATTGGTGGTGTTCAGACATGAGCGGGAAATCCGAAAGCCGTGAAGGTTTGGCGAGCTCGCTTGATGACGGACGCGCATTGAAGCGATGATGCTGGAGTATTACAGAAACAGGTGTCATGCAGTTTGACGATCAAGCCGCCCGCATCGGCCCTTCACTTCACCGCAGAGTTTCCCCCGTCAGCGAACATCGCGGACCCTGTGACGAAACTCGCCATCGGGCTCGCCAAAAACAACGCGGCAGATGCAATCTCCTCGGGCCGTGCGATTCGCTTCATGGCATGCAGCCCAGCCGCCCATTCCTTCTGCTCAGCATTCCCGGCCATTGCCGTATCCACGCCGCCCGGCATCAGCGCGTTGGCGCGGATGCCTTGGTCGCCATAGTCCGCGGCGATGCCCTTGACGAGTCCCATCAAACCCGCTTTGGCCGCGCCATAGGCGGCCATGCCGGGCAGACCGACGCTGGTGCCGACGAAACTTGAGGTGAAGATGATTGCGCCACCCCCGCGCGCCAGCATGGCAGGGATCTGATGGACGCTGCCTAGAAAGGCGGCGTGAAGATTGACGGCGATGGTCGCTTGCCAGTCGGCGAAGCTGATATCCGCCAGCGGCCCGACCGGCCCAGTGGCGCCGGCGTTGTTGAAGGCGATATCCAGCCCGCCGAACGCTGCTTGCGCTTCGGCAATCAAGCACTCATGCGTGCCGGGCTGGCTGGCGTCGCCCGCAACGATACGCACCTCACCGCCTTGCGAGCGAATCCGAGCCGCCACGTCTTCGAGCGCTTCGTCGCCTCTGGCGTTCAATACGACGTTGGCGCCTTCGGCACTGAATAACAATGCCGCGGCGCGGCCGATTCCAGACGATGCGCCGGTAATCAGGGCGACCTTTCCTTGCAAGAGGTTCATGATGGATCTCCGATTTGGATGGATTTCCGTGATTCTCGGCAGGGACCGCCAGGGCGGATATCCGGTTATTGCGGTTTATGTATTGCGCGGTGTCTGACACCCGGGTCAAAGCCGCCGCAAACTTGCCAAGGCGTCTCCTGGGTGTCAGACACCCGAACCTGTCTTACACGCCCCGCCGGTGTCTGACACCCGGGTCAGCGCCGCTGCAAACTTGCCAAGGCATCTCCTGGGTGTCAGACACCCGAACCTGTCTTACACGCCCCGCCGGTGTCTGACACCCGGGTCAGCGCCGCTGCAAACTTGCCAAGGCGTCTCCTGGGTGTCAGACACCCGAATTCTGTCGGACCAAGCCCGCCCCGTATTCAGCACGCCTGCAAAGGAGGACAATATTCGGCGACACGGACGGAGCGGAACCATGCGCACTTTCGTAAACCAGCCAAAGGCGGCAGTTCACAATGCCTCGACCGCCAGCCGCGGACGTGGGGCAGCCGGAAATCGTGCGCCCTTGCGCACCACCGAAGACAAGGCCCCGGGCGAGACGAAACGCCCGCTTTCGCGCCCTGCTCACGTGTTCAACGCGATAGCCGTGCTCCCCCCCGCTGCGGCCCTTGCGGTAAGCCGCCCAGGTGATGCGTCGGAGCACGAAGCTCACCGGATGTCCGAACACGTGATGCGAATGCCGCCGCCACAGGGCGATCAGCCGCGTGGCGTGATGTTGCAGGCCTCGGATCCAACACTGGTGCGATCGCCGCCTCCCCTGCGGCCGGCGGACCCGCGCGGCGCGGCGTCGCTGGATGGATCGCCTGTCGTCAGCGATGTGCTGTCCGCCCCAGGTCATCCCCTCGACGCGCTGACCCGCACATTCATGGAATCGCGCTTCCAGCGAGATTTCAGCCACGTCAGGCTGCACGCCGATGCACAGGCCATCGCTTCCGCCAACGCCGTTGAAGCCCGCGCCTATACCGTCGGCCATCACATCGTTCTGAATGCCGGCCAATACGCGCCCGGCACGTCGGCGGGGCGCGCGCTGTTGGCGCATGAACTCGCGCACGTGGTTCAGCAATCGATGTCGGCCACCCACGGCCGTCGCCTGATCCAGCGCGAAACCAGTGGGCCGACCTACGGGAATTTGTTCAGGGACGCGCCCGCCCCAGGATCCTGGCGTGACGTAGTCAGACTCAAGGAAGTCAACGGCACATGGCGGGAGGTGGGCGGCCGCCATCCAGGGACGGCAAGCGGCAAGTACGACTTTGTCGTCAAGGACGGCGAGATATTTGCCGTCAAGGCCAAAACCACGCCGGGCGCGTTCGGACATACCGAGGCGGCTCAAGGCGGTCGGGTCAGTTGGGCGGGAGAGGTGAGATTCAACAAGAAGGGGCAGCTCCTTTCCTGGAATGACGGCTCGGGCCATTACCGGTCGTTGTCAAGCATGCGAAGCCCCGCCGTCAATGCGGGGCTTCCCAGCGAGAAGGAAATCCCCGGAGTTTCGGAAAAGAAGCAGCTATTCGTACAGCACGAGCAAACTGCACCGCGGCCTCGTCCTAGAGATTCGCTGCCTCAGCTCCCCGTCGAACAACCCGCCACCAAGCCGCGCATCCCCGGCGAACAGCCCAAGGTTCCCGCCGGTCCACCCCGGATGGAGGAATTCGAACAACGCTTCGGCAAGAAGGCCGCGACTGCGCCCGCCGCCACCACCGCCGCGCTGGCCGAGGAAGCCGGTTCGGTGCTCAAGGTCCAAGGCCGCGCGGCCTCGGCGCTTAGCAAGATTGGCAGCGCCGCAGGCTGGGTCGCAGACTTTCTTATGCCCGGCCCGCAAGACGCGATCATGCTGATGGTCCAGTTTGCGATGACCTACGCCGAAGCGCAGGAAGCGGCGCGAGCCGAAGGGATGCGCACGGGCTTCGGCCATGGCCTAGCCGCCGGATTGCTGCGATTGAGCCGCGGCTGGATACGCGACAACTTGGCGCCCAAGGTCATCGGCCGCAGCGTCGCGAGCGAGGTGGCAGCCACCACCGGGTATCGCGAGAAAGGCGTGGTGCAGGGCCTGGTGGCGGGCATTTCATTCGCCGAGCGGCTCAATGCCGATCAGCGCAAGGCCCTGCTGAAGGAAGCCACGCGCGCGATGCGGGCCAAGGGCGATGAGGTGACGTTGCGCGCACGCTGGGAACGCGGATACACCGCCTACGACATCATCGACCTGTCCGTCGCGCTGGCGCCGCGCATTGATGAAATTCTGGAGGAGGCGCGCAAGAACGAGGAATTGCGCCAAGCGGCCGAGGAGTGGGAAAAGCTAAAGAAGTATGGGCCGCTTTTGCCACTGGCCCCGTTGTTCGAGCAGTAGCCCGTGTGGCATAGTCGCGGTGCCCAGCCCCACCGTTTTCGTCTCATGCGCAA
>NZ_JCBANC010000023.1:0-84189 GCF_059760815.1 Achromobacter sp. 1012554356
CCGGTGTCTGACACCCGCTGAGACACCGCCGCAGACCGGAGAGCATCTCCCCAGGGTGTCAGACACCGGAACAGCGTGCGCTGCTACGGTGACCCCTTGTCGTCCGTCGAGATCACGCGCTTTTCCTGGCTTGCGGAAATGCGCGCCTCGACGCGGCGCAGCACGCCCAGCACGAAGAGCGCCATCAAGGTGCTGACCACGGCAGTGGCCTCGCGGCCCATGCCGGCCGCCACGCCGATGGCGGCGGTCATCCAGATGCTGGCCGATGTCGTCAGCCCGTGGATTTCGCGCTCGGCGCCCAGCTTGATAATGGCGCCCGCCCCCAGAAAGCCGATGCCCGCGATCACGCCTTGCAGCACGCGGCTCAGGTCGCCGACTTCCATGCCGCCCTGCAACGGCACCAGCACGAAAATGGCCGCGCCCAGCGCCACCAGCATGTGCGTGCGCAGCCCGGCCGCCTTGCCGCTACGTTCCCGTTCGTAACCCAGCAGGCCGCCCAAGAGGACGGCCATGCTTAAGCGCAGCACGATGCGCGTAGCCTCTGCCACGTCGGGAATATCGGCAAATTCAGTACGCACCGCCGTCCAGATTTCCAGCCAGATTTGCGACATCGACGAGTCCTTGGAACCGAGGAGAGAACGAGCATAGCAGGCCGGCACGCGGACGCGGCACACCTGCAACGCCGGTGTCTGACACCCTTGAGGCACCCGTGCGATATGCGCAGGTGTCTGACACCCTTGAGGCACCGTTGCGATATGAAGCCGATCTCACCAGGGTGTCAGACACCTTCTGGGTGTCAGACACCGTCGACACCTCACGCCGTCGGGCCTTCAAAAAACCTTCGTCGGGTCCCACAGCGCCGCGCATCCGGTTTACAACGTCTGCAAGGCCGCGCCGATCGGCGCGCATCGACAGGAGCGCTACATGGATCTGGAGCTGGCGGGTAAACGCGTACTCATCACGGGTGCCTCCAAGGGCATCGGCCTGGCGTGCGCCATCGCGTTCGCGCGGGAAGGCGCCGAGCCGATATTGGTTGCGCGCGACGATGCCGCATTGCATGGCGCCACCGCCGCCATCCGCGAGCAAACGGGACGGCAGGCGGGCGCGGTCACGCTGGATCTGGCGCAGCCTGGCGCGGCCGAACGTCTGTGCAAGGAGACGGGGCCCGTCGACATCCTGGTGAACAATGCGGGCGCCGTGCCGGGCGGTGCGCTGGATCAGGTGCAGGACGAACGCTGGCGCGCGGGCTGGGAATTGAAGGTGCATGGCTACATCAGCCTGGCGCGCCACTGCTATCCGGCGATGCGCGATGCAGGGTCGGGCGTCATCGCCAACATCATCGGCATGGCGGGCTCGGCGCCGCGCGCGGAATACATCTGCGGCGCGGCGGCCAACGCCTCGCTCATCGCGTTTACGCGCGCGCTGGGCGGCGAATCGCCGCGCCACGGCGTGCGGGTGTTCGGCGTCAATCCGTCGCGCACGCGTACCGACCGCGTGCTGACGCTGGCACGGCAACGCGCGCAGGCGCGCTGGGGCGACGAATCGCGCTGGCAGGAAACGCTGTCGGATCTGCCCTTCGGGCGGCTGATGGAACCGGCCGAGGTGGCCGACATGATCGTCTTTGGCGCCTCGCCGCGCGCGGGTTATTTGAGCGGCACCGTGATCGATCTGGACGGCGGCGAACAATACGCCACGCACGGCCGCTGACGGCCGGCGCGGCGCATACGCGTCAAGCGGCGGCCGCGTGAAAGCACATCAATCGGCAATCGCGCGCCCCTGCGTCAAGCGGCGGCCGCCTGACAGCGCATTGTGGCAATCGGGTCCGGCGCGTCAGGCAGCAGCCGCCCGCCAACCCGAAAGCAGCGCCGGCAATTCCCGCATGTCGGTGAACACGTGCGACACGCCCACGTTGCGCAGCGCCTGGGCGCCGCTGTGGCCCGGTTCACCCGGGCTGTAGCCGAACACGGTGGCGCCGGCGGCCACGCCCGCCGTTGCGCCGGTGACCGTATCCTCGACGATCGCGCAACGCGCCGGATCCACGCCCAGCGCCTGCGCGGCCGCCAGGTACACGTCCGGGAACGGCTTGCTGCGCGGCATTTCGTGACCACTGAAGACACGGCCCTCGAAGCAGTCTGCAATGCCCACCTTGGCCAGTTGCAGCTCGACCTTGCGGCGGTCCGCGCCCGACGCCACGGCGATGCGTCCGCCCAGCGCTTCGTGCAGCGCGCGCACGGCATCGGGCGCGCCGGGGATTTCGACGAGATCGCGGTCCAGCGCATCGTTGCGGCGCTGGCGGAACTGGTCGAACCACGCTTGATCGATCGTGGCGCCGGTGCGCGCCTCGATCAGCGGCAGCTCGTCCTTGACCGCCTTACCGGTGAAGATCAGCATCGTCTCGGCGTGCGTGATGCCCCAGCCCAATTCGTTGAGCATCTCGGTCAGCACGCGGCTGGTGATGGGTTCGGAATCGACCAGGACGCCATCGCAATCGAACAGCACGGCGTCAAAGGGAAAATCAGTCATTGCGGGCAGCGGGGGAGTGTCGATGAAGCGAGTAAGCATACTGCACGGCAACTGACCGCCGGCTGGCGCGGCCCTGCGGACAGCAAACGGCGGAGTGCCGGGGCGCGCCAGCGTGGCTAAGCTGTGGATTTGTACGACGACGACCGCATCCAAGACACGCCCACGCCCAAGACCATGACCACGCCCGCCTCTCGCCCGCTAGACCAATACGACTGGATACGCATCGCGCAAGACCTGAACGCGCAGGGCTGGGCGCTGCTGTCCGCGCTCTACGCGCCGGCTGACGCACGCACGCTGGCAGGGCTGCAAGTCCTGCCCGATCCCTTACTGCCACCGCTGGCCAGCCTGCGCGCCGATCTCTACGCGCGCCTGCTGCCGGTGGCGCGCGCCTGGGCAAGCGCCCTGGACGTGGATGTCTCCTACCCGGACGATCTGCCCGCCTACATCCGGCAGAACCGCCAATCAGGTCAAACGCGCAGCCTCTCCACGATCCAGCGCCTGCACGCATCCGGCTACCAGCCGCTGCTGCAGCATGCCGACGGCGCCAGGGTGTTTCCGTTGCGGCTGACCGTGCTGCTGTCCGAGCCCGGCGTGGACTTTACGGGCGGCGAACTCGTCATGACCGAGCAGCGTCCGCGCATGCAGTCGCGCCCGATGGTGTTGCCGCTGGGCCTGGGCGATGGGGCGGTGATCGCAACGTCGCACCGCCCCGTATCGGGCGCGCAGGGCATCTACCGCGTCACGGAACGCCAGGCAATCAGCCGTGTGCGCAGCGGTGAACGCGTCGGCCTTGATTTGATGCTGCACGACTCGCCATAGCGCCCACCCGCCGCGCAACTCGTATCAGTTCTCCGCCGTGATGTTGCCGTCGGCCACGACCTTGGCAAAGACCGCCGTCTGGGCCTTGATGAACGCGCGGAATTCATCCTGGCTCATCGGCTGCACTTCACCGCCCAGCTCGCGGATGCTGGCCACGAATTTCTCGTCCTTCAGGCTGCGGTCGATGGCGGCGGCCAGCTTCTGCTGCACGTCCGGCGGCGTATTGGCCGGCACGAACACGCCAAACCAGTTTTCCAGCGCGTAGTCCTTGAGCGGCGCGTACTCGGCCAGCGCGGGAATGTCGGGTGCGAACGACGCGCGCTTTGCGGACGTCACCGCCAGCGGCTTGACCTTGCCGCTCTTGATGAACGGCAAGGCCCCCGCCAGGCTGACGAACGTGAGGTCCACGCTGCCGGCCGCCACGTCCACCAGTTGCGCTGCGGCGCCCTTGTACGGCACGTGGACCATCTTGATGCCCGCCAGCGACTGCAGCAGCTCGCCGTTCAGGTGCTGCGGATTGCCCACGCCGCTGGTCGCGTACGTCAGCTTGTCGGGATGCGCGCGGCCATACGCCACCAGCTGCTCGACATTCGCAACCGGCAGCTTGGGATTGGCGACCAGCACGTTCGGCACGCGGGCAATCAGCGCGACCGGCGCCAGATCCTTTTCCGGCTGGTACTGCATCTTGCTCTTGAAGACGAGCGGATTGATGGCCGTCTCGCCGGCCGATCCCAGCAGCAGCGTCGCGCCGTCCGGCGCGGAACGCACGACCGCCGTCGCACCCAGCATGCCGCTGGCGCCCGGCTTGTTCTCCACCACCACGCCCTGCGGCAGTTCGCTGCGCAGACGCTCGGCCAGCAGCCGGCCCATGCCGTCCACGCCGCCGCCCGCGGCAAAAGGCACGATCAGGGTGATGGGGCGGTTTGCCGGCAGGTCGGCGGCGTGGAGCGGGGTTGAGGCGGCAAGCGCCAGGGCCGCGGCGGCGGCCAGGGTACGAATGGGGGGCATGGTCTGTCTCCGTTATGGCCTTGCGTCGATGCGCGGCCGGGTTTTTCCTTAATTGCATTTTATGCAGGCAATATGCAAAACTGGCAGCTATGGAAAACACCAATGCCCCGCTGCACTGCGCACACTTCACCCTGAACGGCGTGCCGTACACCTGCCTGGACCTTCCCGCCGAATACGGCGCGGACTACTTCCGGCTGCCGGTCGTGCTGCGCCTGCTGCTGGAGAACGCGCTGCGCAACATGCAGGGCGCCGAGCGCGACGCCGCCGTCGCCGCACTGTTCGGCTGGCTGGCGCACGGCACCAGCGAATCCGAGATCGCCTTCCAGCCGGGCCGCGTGCTGATGCACGACACCACCAGCACCCCCGCCTTGGTCGACATTGCCGCCATGCGCGACGCGCTGGCCGAGGCCGGCGTCGATCCATCGGTGTTGAATCCCGTGCTGCCGGTGGACGTGTCGGTGGACCACTCGCTGGCCGTCGAGGCCTATGCGCGCGCCGATGCGGCGCAAGCCAATCTGGACCTGGAACTGCGGCGCAACGCCGAGCGCTACCGCTTTCTTCGCTGGGCTTCCAAGGCGCTGTCGAACGTGCGCATCCACCCGCCCGGCACCGGCATCATGCACACGATCAATCTGGAGCAACTGGCCACGGTGGTCTGCCAGCAGCCGGGTCCCGCCGGCACGGCCCTGTATCCCGACATGATGATCGGCACCGACAGCCATACGCCGATGATCAACGGCATCGGCGTGCTGGGCTGGGGCGTGGGCGGCCTGGAAGCGCAGACGGTTATGTTCGGCATGCCGACGATGCTGCGCATTCCCGACGTGATCGGCGTGCGGCTGACGGGCGCGCTCCGGCCCGGCGTCACGGCCACGGACCTGGCCTTGACCGTCACCCAGCGCCTGCGCGCCATCCACGTCTCCGGCGAGTTCGTTGAATTCTTCGGACCGGGCGTGGCCACGCTGCCCGCCGGCAGCCGCTGCGTCGTGGCCAACATGGCGCCCGAGTACGGCGCGACCACGGGCTACTTCCCCATCGACGGTGAGACGCTGGCCTACCTGCGCCAGACGGGCCGTACTGAAGATCACATCGCGCGCGTGGAGGCCTACGCGCGGTGCACCGGCATCGCGCTGGATCCGGACGCCGAACCCCGCTATACCCGAGTGGTGAACATCGCGCTGGATGCCGTGCAGATGCACGTCGCCGGCCCCAAGCGCCCGCAGGATCTGCATCCCTACGGACAGACGCGCGAGATTCTCGCGTCGATGGAATTCACGCCGCGCGCGCACACACCCCTTCCCCGCCACGCCATCGCCATCGCCGCGATCACCAGCTGCACCAACACGTCCGATCCGCGCCTGTTGACGGCCGCCGGGCTGCTAGCCCGCAAGGCCCGACAGGCCGGACTGCGGCCGCCGCACTGGGTCAAGACCTCGCTGGGACCCGGCTCGCCCGCCGCCGCCGAATACCTGGCGCGCGCCGGTCTGCTGGACGACCTGGCCGCGGTGGGCTTTGATATCGTCGGCTACGGTTGCACCACCTGCATCGGCAATTCCGGCCCGCTGCCTCCGGTGGTGCGCGACGCCCTGGCCGAGGGCGCCATACACCCGGTGGCGGTGCTGTCCGGCAACCGCAATTTCACGGGCCGGATCCATCCCGATCTGGACCTGGGCTTTCTGATGTCGCCGCCGCTGGTCATCGCCTTTGCACTTGCAGGCGACGCGGAAAGAGACCTGAGCCGCGAGCCGGTCCAGGTGACGTCCGATGGCCGAGCCGTGCACCTGTCCGAGCTATGGCCGACGGAAGCGGAGATCGACGCCGCGCTGGCCGCCGGGCAGCGACCCGACGACTATCGCGCCGCGTTCAAGATCGCCAGCGCGAACCCCGCCTGGCAGGCCCTGCAATCGCCCGCGTCGGCGCGGTTTCCGTGGGACGCCGCGTCCACCGCGTTGCGCCGCCCACCTTTTGCCAGCACCGAGGCCGGCAGCCAACTGGGCCGCTACACCGCGTATCCGCTGCTGGTCGTGGGCGACGACGTCACAACAGACCACCTGTCGCCCGCCAGCGCCATCCCGCCCGACAGCCTGATTGCGGACTTCCTGGTCGAACGCGGCGACGACCGCAACGACCTGAACGTGTTCGCATCGCGCCGCGGCAACTGGGAAGTCATGATGCGCGCCGCGTTCTACAGCAAGAGCCTGTCCAATCTGCTCTGTCCCGCTGCCCCCGTCGGCCACACGTTGCACGCGCCCAGCGGCCGGCTCGAACCCATCTGGGACGCCGCCGCGCATTACGGCAAGGCGTCGCAGCCCGTCGTGCTGGTGGCGGGCGCGCGCTTCGGCACCGGTTCGTCGCGCGACTGGGCGGCCAAGGGCCAGCGCCTGCTCGGAATTCGCGCGGTGCTGGCGGTCAGCTTCGAACGCATTCACCGGTCAAATCTGATCGGCATGGGCATCCTGCCGCTGCGCCTGCCCGACGGGGTTACGCCCGCGACCCTGCAGCTGCAACCGGGCGACAGGATCGAGATCGACGCCGAGGCCGCCAGGCTGACGCCCCGTGCCGCCATCCCCGCGCGCATCCTGCGCGCCGATGGCCAGGCCGAGCCGCTGACCGCCACCGCCGCCGTCGAGACCCGGCTGGAGATCCGCCTATTGCAGATGGGCGGCGTCATTCCCGCTATTCTGTCGGACACCATTTCATCGGCCGTCCGCCACCCATGAGCGCGCAAACCAATACCGTCACGAAGATTCTGGACCTCATCAAGGAAGACCGTCTGCAGGAGGGCGCGCACCTGCGCGCGCAAAAGATCGCCGACCGCCTGCGGCTGTCGCGCTCGCCGGTCAACGATGCGCTGGGCATCCTGGAGCAGCACGGCGTGGTGGCGCGCAAGCCCAACCGCGGGTACTTCCTGCTGCGCGACTTTGACGTCGCGGGTGAGGCCCCCACCGATATCGCGCCCCCATCGGCGGACGACATCGTCACGCAGACGTACTTTGCGCTTGCCGATGAACTGCTGCGCGGTGAACTGCCGATGCAGTGCAGCGAAGCGCTGCTGCGCACGCGCTACGCGCTGACCAATGCGCAGACCCAAGCGCTGCTGGGCCGCATTTCGCAGGAAGGCTGGGCACAGCGCCGGCCTGGTTACGGCTGGGAATTCTCGTCCATGATGACGACGCCCGACAGCCTGCTGCAGTCCTACCGGCTGCGCCTGGCGCTGGAGCCGGCGGCGCTGCGCGAGCCCGGATTTCGCATCGAAAAATCCGTGCTGGCGCGCTGCCGCGCCGCAGAAATGCACCTGCTGAACGGCGGCATCGCCACCGACACCGCCGACCAGCTCCACGATCGCGGCGTGCGCTTTCATGAATCGCTGGTGGAAGCCTCCGGCAATCCGTTTTTCATCGACACGATCAAGCGCGTCAACCGCGTGCGCCGCCTGCTGTCCTACCGCTCGATGCAGGACCGCAGCCGATACACGCAGCATTGCGACCAGCACCTGGCCATCCTGGATCTGCTGGAACGCGAACGCAACGACGAAGCGGCCGACGCGCTTTCCGCGCACCTGCGCAGCACGCTCGACAACCTGGCCCGCATCAGCGGCATCCTGACTTCGTAGGGCCGCGCGTGGCGCGGCTGTTTTCAACTGGCAGAAAAGAGGCTCGCGCCATGTATGTCTATATCGGCTCCCGGACCACCCGGGAACGCAATGCCCGAGGCGAGGGCATCAGCGTGTTCGACTACGCGCCCGAAACGGGAACGCTGACGCTCAAGCAGGTCGTGGGCGGTCTGCACAATCCGTCGTATCTGCTGCCGCACCCGTCGCTGCCGATCCTGTACACCGTGCACGGCGACAGCAGCGAGGTCAGCGCGCTGCGCCGCGACCCGCGCGACGGCACGCTGACGCCCTGGCACATGCAGGACTGCCAGGGCCGCAACCCCGTCCATCTGGCGCTGGGGCCATCGGCGCGCTACCTGATGGTGTCCAACCACCTGACCGGCGCGCTGGCGGTGCTGCCCGTGGCGGCGGACGGCGCGCTGCAAGCCGTGTCGCAGACGGTGCCGCTGGCCGGCGAGCCGGGGCCGCACCGCAAGGAGCAGCCGTTTTCCAAGCCGCACTTCAACGTGCTCGACCCGTCGGGCCAGTATGTCGCGGTGCCAGACAAGGGGCTGGACCGGGTGTTTCTGTATCCCGCCGACGCGCACGGCATTGGCGCGCAGCCTGCCAGCGTCGCGGCCGCACGCGAAGGCGCGGGACCGCGCCATGCGGTCTTTCATCCGTCTGGAAAATGGCTGTATGTCGTCAACGAACTGGACAACACCGTCACGGTCTATGCCGCGGACGCGGGCGCGCTGCGCCCTTTACAGGTGCTGCCCACCCTGCCCGACACCTATACCGGCAACAGCCGCGCCGCCGGCATTGCGCTGGACCCCGATGGCCTGCACCTGTACGCGTCAAATCGGGGTGACGACAGCATCGCAGTGTTTCGGGTGGACGTCGCAACTGGCCGTCTGACCCTCGTGCAGCACGCCCATACGCACGGCAAGACACCACGCTTTTTCACGCTGTCGCCCGACGGCCGCTTTGTTTTCACGCTGAACGAAGACAGCGACACGCTGCAGCGGTTTCGTGTCGATCCGGCCAGCGGCACGCTGGCGCACGACGGCTATGCGCTGCCCGTCGGCAGCCCCGTGTGCATGGTGTTTGCCGGCCGTTAAAAGTCCATCGTCGCCGACAGCATGACGGTGCGCGGCACGCCCTGCGAGATCGTGCCGTACGACGCCACGCCGGACCAATAGGCGCGATTGAACACATTGACGACGTTGGCGCGCAGCGTGACGTCCCGGCCCTGAACCTTTAGGGCATAGCGCGCGCCCAGGTCGAACGTCGTCCACGACGGCACGGACTGCGTGTTGGCCTGGTTGATGTATTCGCGACCGGTGTAGACCATGCCGCCCGTCAACGTCAGCCCGGTCACCCACGGCGTGTCCCACTCGGCGCCCAGGTTGACGGCGACGGCCGGCACGCCCACGGGCCGGTTGCCCTGCGTGGCCGCGCTGTTGGTGCGCGTCAGCTCGCCATCCAGGAACGTCACGCCACCCAACAGGCGCAGACCGCGCATCGGTTCGCCGGACACGTTCAATTCCAGCCCGCGGTTGCGCTGCTCGCTATCGGCGGCGTACACCCCGTTCGTGAGCTGCCCGCTGGGCTTGGTGATCTCGAAGGCGCTCAGCGTCACCATCGCGCTGTCCAGCTCGACCTTGACGCCCACTTCCTTCTGCTTGGCCTTGTACGGCTTGAAGACCTCTCCCGCGTTGGTGGCGGTGGCGGGCGCCACGTCGCCCTTGCTCAGGCCCTCGATGTAGTTGGCGTAGAGCGAGACGTTGTGCCAGGGCTTGATGACCAGGCCCGCCAGCGGCGTGGTCGCGCTTTCGTCGTAGCTGACGGTCCGCACGCCCGTGGCGCCGTTGAAGTTGCGCGATTCGATGCGCTGGTGGCGCAGGCCCAGCGTCAACTGCGCGCGCTCGTCCAGGATGCTGAGCGTGTCGGCCAGCGCCAGTCCGGACAGGTCGGACGACGACACCTTGGGTACGTTGGCGGGCGCGGGAATGTGCTGTTCGGGACGCGTGATCGGGCGGTAGATGTTGGACGTGAGCGGTGTGCCGTTCACGCTGGCCTGCAGGTTGCGGTCGCTGTACAGGCTGCCCATGAAGCTGATCGCGTGGCGCACCGGCCCCGTGTCCAGCTTGGCGCGCAACCCGGCGTTGTAGGTGCTGCGGTTGACCTGAAAACGGAAGTTGTTGGGCGTCACCACGGTGTCGCCGGCCTCGTTCACGATGGTGGGCGTCTGGTCCGACAGGCGCGACACGGTGGTGTCCGAGCCGCCGGCGTCCGCGAACACCGTCAGGCGGTCGCTGATGTCGTATTCCACGCGCAGCAGCGCCGATTGGCCGTCAGACTTCCACCAGCCCCACGGCTGCGTGGCGTTGCGGCGGCCGTCCGCGGCGCGCGGCACGGCAATGCCCGGCGCCACCAGGAATGGCCGCGTCGGGGCGTCGATCTTCTCGTGCTGCGTCAAGAGGTCCAGCGAGGCGCGCAGCCGTTCGCCCTGGTAATCCAGGGACAGCGCGCCGATGGTCGTACGCGATTTCATGTTGTCCAGCGGCGTATCGCCCTGCCGCTGCATGCCGTTGACCCGCACGCCCCATTCGCCCGCGTCGCCAAACCGGCGGCTCAGGTCGACCCGGGCGCCGAACTGCGAGTCGCCGACGTAGTCGGCCGACACGCGGGTCAAGTCCTCGGGCAGCGAGCGCTTGGGCACCATGTTGATGACGCCGCCCACCCCGCTGTTGGGCGACATGCCGTACAGCAGCGCGGCCGGCCCCTTCAGCACTTCCACGCGCTCGATGTAGTCGGTGAAGACGTGATAGTTGGGCGCGACGCCATACACGCCATCAAAGGCGATTTCGCCGAGGTTGCCTTCGCCGATGGGAAAGCCGCGGATGTAGAACGAATCGGTCACGCCGCCGATCTGGCCGGTAAAGCGCACGGACGGCTCCACAGTCAGCGCATCGGCCAGGGTAACGGCCTGGCGGTTCGCCAGCAATTCCGACGTGTAGCTGGTGACATTGAACGGCGCGTCCATCACGTCGCGGTTGCCCAATAGACCCATCCGCGCGCCGCGAGCCACCTGGCCGCCCGCGAACTCGGCCGGCAACGCCGAGGGGCTGACGCCTGCCCCGTCCACCGTCACGGCGGGCAGCACGGTGGTCTCGCCAGCGGCTGCCGGCAGCTTGCGCAGCGAATACGCGCCGCCGCCCTGTTCGGCCAGCGCATAACCGGACCCCGACAGCAGCCGCGCGAACCCTTCCCGCACGGTGTAGTCGCCCTGCAGGCCGTCGCTGTGATGGCCCGCCACCAGGGCGGGATCAAACGACAGCGGCACGCCCGCACTGGCGGCAAACTGCGCCAGCACGTCGCCCAGGGGTCCCGGCGCAATGGCGTAGGACTTGCGCGGCGCGGCGCTGGCGGTCTCGGCCGCGAACGTGGGCGCCGGCATTCCCGAGGCCGCGAGTAGCGCCAGCCCCAGGCCGGCCGCCCGGACCAGCGACGCCGCGGGCGACAGGACGGCAATGCCGCGCGGCAGGCGGGGCGATCGGGAGAGTCGGGAAACCATGAAACGATCCTTCGTGGGTAGGGGTGGCGCGCATGTCGCGGCGGTTCACCCGGTACACCGGACGAAGCGGAAAAAAGTGTCAGCCGATCGGCGATTAATTTGTAACGGCGGCGCGCGGCGCAATCGTCGTCCACCACGGGGTCACGCGGCTCACCCGAACCGGCAGCGTCTTTTGCAGCAGACGCAGACTGGCTTCGATGTCGTTCAACGGAAACGCCCCCGACACGCGTAGCTCGGCCACGGCGGGATCGCAACGCAGCACACCGTGGCGATAGCGGCCCAGTTCAACCACCAGATCGGCAAGCCGCCAGTTGCGCGCGGCCAGCATGCCGTCCGCCCACGACGCCGCCAACGAATCCGCCGGGACCGGCGCCGCGGCCCCGCTGGCCGTGAAGACGGTCTGCTCGCCCGCCGCCAGCACCAGGGCGCTGACGTCCGCCCGGGCCGGCCGGACCTCGACCGCGCCCTCGTACACCGCCACCCGGACGCTGGCGCCTTCGTCGCGGACCATGAATCGCGTGCCCAGCGCCCGCAGCACGCCCTGCGTCGTCTGCACCAGGAACGGGCGCGGCGCCGGCGCGGGATCGCGTCCCGTCGTCAGCAGGATTTCGCCCGCGCGCAGCCACAGCACGCGTTGCGTCGGGGTGTAGTCGACGTCCACGGCGCTGGCCGTGTTCAGCACCAGTTGCGTGCCATCGGCCAGTTCGACGCGGCGCTGCTCGCCGGTCGCCGTGCGCAGGTCCGCGCGCCATTCTCGCCAGGGCAGCTCGCGCACGCCCAGCCAGGCGGCCGGCCCCAGCACCAGCAACCCCGCCAGCGCGCGCACGGCCTGGCGGCGTCCGGTGCGGTCTGCCTGCCGCAGCGCTTGCCTGCCAATCCGCGGCGGCACCTGGCCAAAACCGCGCAGCATCGCCTCGGCGCGTTGCCAGGCGGCTTCATGATCGGCGCTGCGCGCCCGCCAACGGGCCAGCGCCGCGCGATCCGCCGCCGACAACGTCTCGGACTGCAGACGCACCAGCCAGCCGGCCGCTTCGTGGAGGATGACGGGGTCGATGGCCGCGTTCACGCGTCCGCCTGATAGGCGATCAGGCACGCGGCAAAGGCAGCCTGCATATGGCGCTTGACGGTCGACAGCGACACGCGCAGCTTGCGCGCGATCTCGTCATAGCCCATGCCGTCGAACTGCGACAGCAGAAACACCTCGCGTGTGCGGACGGGCAGCGAACGCAGCGCGGCGTCGATGGCGTGCAGCGTTTCCAGGATCAGGGCGCGCGCTTCCGGCGACGGGGCTTCAGCCTCGGGCACGTGTGCCACGGCCGCCAGGTAGGCGTCTTCAACCGCGCGGCGGCGCCAATGGTCCGCCACCAGGCCCTTGGCGATGTGGGTCAGCAGCGCGCGCGGCTCGGCGCCGGTCTCTTCGCGGCGCCGGCCCGCCATCAGCCGCACGAAGGTGTCGTGCGCCAGATCCGCGGCGTCGAAGGAACTACCCAGCTTCTTGCGCAGCCACATCGAGAGCCAACCGTGGTGCTCGCGATAAAGCTGGGTGACGTTGTCGGCGGATGGGGATAGCGGCGCAGGCAAGGCGCACCTCGGCATATATGCAAATAGGAATTGTTTTTATTCTATACGAGCCGCCTGCCCGCGCACACGCGCCCAGGCGCTGGGATAGAATCGGTCACCTCCCCCGCCCCCCTATCGAGCGCCATGCAGAACGACCCGTCCATGCCTCTGTTCCTTGCCAGCGGCGGGGAAATGGGCGCACGAGTCAGCCGCCACGACTGGTCGGCCACGCCGCTCGGTCCCATCGCTTGCTGGCCCGCCTCGTTGCGCATTGCCGCGAGCATGGTGCTGTCATCCCGGTTCCCGTCCTGTCTGGTCTGGGGGCCCGAACTCATCTCGATCTACAACGATGCGTTCGTACCCATCCTGGGCGCCAAGCCTGACGCGCTGGGCCGCCCGTTCGATGAGATCTGGCGCGAAGCCTGGTCGCTGATCGGCCCGTTCGCCGAACGCGCCTACGCCGGCGAGGCTACCTTCATCGAGGACTATCCGCTCGTCGTCCACCGATCCGGCCGCGCCGAGATGGCCAACTTCACGTTCTGCTATAGCCCCGTGCGCGATGAAAACGGCGATGTCGTCGGCATGATCGACACCGTCATTGATACCACCGCGCGGGTCGGCGCCGAAAAGGCGCAGGCCGACGCGCTGCGCCTGACCGAAGATGCCTTGCGCCAAAGCCAGAAGATGGAAGCCATCGGCCAACTGACGGGCGGCGTCGCGCATGACTTCAACAATCTGCTGACGGGCATCTCCGGCAGCCTGGATTTTTTGTCGCAGCGCCTCGCGCAGGGGCGGACCGATGACCTCGGCCGTCATATCGCGGTCGCAAAAAGCGGCGCCGACAAGGCGGCCGTCCTGACGCGCCGCCTGCTGAACTTTTCGCGCCGCCATCCGCTGGAGCGCAAGGCGGTGGACATCAATGATGTCATCGCCGACATGGAGGCGCTGATCGCGCGCAGCGCCGGATCGGCGGTCACGCTGGACTTGGACTGCGCCGCCGGGTTGTGGCCGGTCTGGGTAGACGCGCACCAGCTAGAAAATGCGCTGCTGAACCTGTGCCTGAATGCACGCGACGCGCTGTCCGCCAGCGGCACGCTGCGCATCGCGACATGCAACGTGACCCTGGACGCCGAGATCGCGCGCGAGCGCGGTCTGCAACCGGGGGACCACGTGCGGCTGCGCGTGTCCGACACAGGGTGCGGCATGTCGCCCGAAACGATACGCCGCATGTTCGAACCCTTCTACACCACCAAGCCGGCCGAGCGCGGCACCGGCCTGGGACTTGCGCTGGTTCACAACTTTGTCCGTCAATCCGGCGGACATATCCAGGTGCGCTCGCAACCGGACCGGGGCACGGATATCGACCTCTACTTTCCGCGCCATGGCGGCGCCCGCATCGAGGTCGCCGCCGACACGGCATCAGCCCTGCCGCCGCGGGCCCTGCAGGGCGGGACGGTGCTGCTGGCCGAGGACGATCCGGCCGTGCGCGAAGTCACCGCCGAACTGCTGATGGAAATCGGCTTCGACGTGATCGAAGCGACGGACGGCGCCAGCGCGCTCAAGCATCTGACCACACAGGACCGGATCGACCTATTGGTCTGTGACCTGGCCTTGCCGGGCGGCGTGAACGGGCGGCGGGTGGCGGAGACCGGCAGGATATTGCGGCCGGGAATGAAGGTGCTGTTCATCACGGGCTACGGCGAAAGCGCCGAGGGTGACAACGCGCCGGCGGCAGGTACGCCCGTGTTGCAGAAGCCATTCACGCTTGATGACCTGGCGAGCCAGGTGCATGCGCTGATGCGCTGAAACGCGGCCGGCGGGTACTCACGCGGACGGCAGGCGCCGGGTCGTGCGGATCCAGAACAGCCCCGCCCCCGACAGCAGCATGGCGAACAGCAGATACGCAAAGCAGATCAGCAGGCCGAAAAAATAATAGCGGTCATAGACGCTGGCCGCCCACCACGCCACGCCGCCATACACCGCCATGACGATGAACGGCAGCCACAGCACCGCCACGCCGGCGCGGCGCCAGCCCGGGGTGTTCAAGCGCGGAAAGCGATGCGGCCGGGCGCGCAGAAGCAAAGCCAGCGCCGACAGCGCCGGCAGCACAAAGGCCAGCACCGCCAGCACCAGCAGGCCGGCATCCAGGAACGTCGCCACGGACTCGCGCAAAATCAGCTCCTTGCACGGCGCGCACGGGTGGCGCCGTCCCGGACGTTATACACGAGCCCCCGCGCGCGTCCTTACAGCTTGGGCGCGTAGCGCACGGTCAGCATCACATTGCGAGGCTCGCCGTAGTAGTTGTTGCTGGACAGCGTGTTGTACGAAGGCACGTAGTACTTCTTGTCGAACACGTTGTTTACGTTCAGCCCGAAGCTCAGTTCCGGCGTGGCCTGGTAACCCACCCGCGCGTTCCAGATCGTGAATCCCGCCAGCTTGAATTCGCGGTCCGAGCTGATCGTCGACGTCTGCGTATTCACGCCGGCGCCCACGCTCAGGCGGTTCCACGTGCCCGGCAGCCTGTAGTTGGCCCACAGGCGCAGCATGTGCTTGGGCGTCCAGGTGTTGAAGACCTTGCCCTGGTTGTCCGGATCTTCCAGGAACTTGGTGGTGTTGTAGGCGTAGCCGGCATACAGCTCCAGCCCCTTGACCACCTCGCCGGAAATCTCGGCCTCGACGCCCTGGCTGCGGACCTTGCCGGCCGCGCGCGAGCAGTACCAGCCGTTGCAGGCGAACCCGGCGTCGTAATCGTTGACCGCACGGTTCTTGTGGTCGTAGCGGAACAAGGCAAGCAGCGTATTGACCCGGCCGTCCGCCAGTTCACCCTTCACGCCGACCTCGTAATTGTTGCCCTCGATCGGCTTGAGCAGGCTGCCCGACACCGTGCGCTCGGTCTGCGGTTCAAACACCGTGGTGTAGCTGCCATACACCGACCAGTTGTCCGTCAGCGAATACACGATGCCGGCGTACGGAATGAACTTGCCCGAGGTCGACGACGTCGTGGTGTCGCCTCCGCCGCTGTAGCTGTAGTCGAACCAGCCGACGCGGCCGCCGCCGATCAGCGCCAGGGATTGCGTGGGCTTGACGCGCCACGTGCCGTAGATGCCCTTCTGCCGGATGTCGTAGGCGCTGCGCGAATCGTAGCCGCTGGCGGCGACGATGGAATCGATGTCCTGCCATGGACGGTGATGGTCCAGATCGAAGATATTGCCGCCACTCTCCCACGAGCGGGTGAACCGGTCATTCGTCGTGAGCTTGGAGTAGTTGGCGCCGATCACCACTTCCTGCGCCATGCCCCAGGCGTTGAAGTCACCCGCCACCGACATGTCCATGCCGCGCTGGCGGCTCGTGAAGTCCACGCCGAAATTGCCGTAGTCCATTCCGCTGCCGTCACGCTGCACGGGTCCGGTGACGCGCTGGTGCACGGTCGTGTTGTCTTCGTCCATCGCCACGCCGGCAAGCCGGAAGCGCCACGAGGAATTGAAGCGATGCGTGACGTCGGCGTTGAAGATGGTCTGGTCGTTGGTGGCCCGGTTCCAGGTCGAGCCGGTGAACGTCGAGCGCGGCAGGTCCAGGCTGCCCCCATCTTCATAACGGGGATAGCCGACGAACATGGGCCGCGACCGGCTGTACCGGTTGCTGACACCCAGGCCCACCGTCGTGTTCTCGGTAATGTCGTAGTCCAGCGCGGCGTACAGGTTGCGCGTCTTGTCCCACACGTAGTCGATGTACGAATGGCTGCGGTCTTCATCCAGCACCACGCGCCCGCGCAGCGTGCCCGATTCGTTGAGCGGGCCGCCTGCATCCAGCGTCAAGCCATAGTGATCCCACGAGCCCACCTTGCCCGTCACGACCACCGACGGTTCCGCGCCGCCGCGCTTGCGCACCAGGTTGATCGCGCCGCCGGGGCTGCCCGCGCCTTGCAGCAGGCCCGCCGCGCCGCGCAGGATCTCCACGCGGTCATAGAACACCAGCGAATCCTGTTCCCAGTTGCCCAGGCTGTAGCTGTTGCGCAGCAGGGACACGCCGTCGTATTGCAGCAGATCCACGGGGAAGCCGCGCGAATTGATCGCGACGCCGGCGCCCACGCCCTGCACGCCGACCATGCCCGCCGTGTTGTTGACGGCGTCGGGCAGGCTGGTCATGTCCTGGTCGTCCATCCGCTGCCGCGTCAGCACGGTGATGGATTGCGGAATGTCTTTGAGCGCCTGCGCCGTCTTGCCGATGGTGACCGCCGGCGACGTGTAAGAACCCGTGCCGTCAGTCGTGGTGTTGTAGGTGCCCGTCACCGTCACGGGCGCCAGCGTCGCGGCCGCCTCGGCCGGCGCCTGCCGCAGGCGATAGCCGCCCTCGGCGCGCGCAACCGCTTGCAGGCCCGTGCCTGCCAGCAGGCGCTCGAGCGCGGCGTCCACGGCGTACGTGCCCGTCAGTCCCCGCGTCGTGGCACCGGCCGTCAGGCCGGGATCGGACGCCACCATCACGCCCGCCTGCACGCCAAACGTGCCCAGCGCCGCGCTCAAAGGACCCGCGGGAATGCTGAACGCAACGGCACGCGGCGCCTGGCCCTGAGCCTGGGCATGCACCGCCACCGGCGCCAGGACGGCAACCGCGGCAAGCGGCGCGAAACGCCGCAATGCGGCGCTCAGCGCCGTGCGGCGCAGGGGGAGACGGACAAGCGCCGCAGCGCTCGCGGCGCGGACAGGACGAGGTGACATGAAAGGGTTCCCAGGCTCATGAAAAGTCGGCGCAGCCTCGACATACCGGGCTGCTTTCCTTACATGAAGCGCGAGATCGGGATATCCGCCGTTGCTGTTACAAAAAAGCCGGCGATGAAGGAACTGCGACTCGCCGAGGGATGAGAATCACAGGGCAACGCGGTTCACACGTGGCTCACCGTCACCCAGTAGCGGGTGTAGCGGCGCACCTGCACCGGCAGGATTTCTTCAAGCATGGCCAGCACCTTGTCGGTGTCGCCCAGCGGGAACGCCCCCACCACGCGCAGCCCGGCGGCCGCGTCCGTGCAATGCAGCAGGCCCGGGCGGTAGCGGCCCAGTTCGTTCAGGAAGGCCGCCATGGGCATCTCGTCCGCGATCAGCATGCCGTCCAGCCAGGCGGACACGCCGGGTTCCAGCGTCCCCGGCGCAAAGCTGCCGCCCGCGGTGAATTCCGCCTGTTCGCCGGCCCGCACGCGCCGCGGCACCGTGTCCGGCGCCAAGCCGCGCACGTCCACCGCGCCTTCCAGCACCGCCACCCGCATGCGTCCGGCCTCCAGATCGCGCACCAGAAAGCGCGTGCCCACCGGCGTCACCACGCCCCCGCGCGTGCGCACGCTGAACGGCCGGCCGTTGGCATCGCGCGCCGTCGCGATCAGGATCTCGCCTTGCAGCAGCACGAGTTCGCGCTGGCTCGCGGTATAGCGCAGATCCACCGCGGTGCCGGCGTTCAATTCGACCTGCGTGCCATCCGGCAGCGTCACTGACCGGCGTTCGCCCGTGCCGGTGCGCAGGTCCGCCGACAAGCGGCGGATCGCGTCGCGCTCGCCCACGGCCCAGGCGCCCAGACCGACACCAACGGCGGCGAACATCAGGCGCATTGCGGTACGGCGGGATTGGATCAGCGGCGCCTGCAGCAAGGTGCGCGACGCCACCGACGGCCCCGCCTGCGCCACGCCCGCCGCCACGTCGCGCGTCAATGCGCCCAGCCGTTGCCATGCCAGTTCGTGGGAAGGTTCCGCCCGCCGCCAGCGCTCGAAACGATCGCGGTCGGCGGGGCTGGCGTCTTCGCGCAGACGCGCCCACCAGTCCGCGGCCTGCCGGATCACTTTGGGATCGATGGCGCCGGCCTCGGGCGCGTGCGGCCGCAGCAGCTTGGCGTTGTCCATATATCCGGGGATCAGCCGTAGACGGCCGTGTAGCAGTGCACCAGCGCGCGCGCCAGCGACTTCTGAACGGCGTTGGGCGTCAGGCCCAACTGCTGGCCGATCTCGGCATACGACAGGCCGTCGATCTGCGCCATCAGGAAGATCCGGCGGCTGGTCATCGGCAAGGCGTCCAGCAGTTCGCAGACTTCCGCAAGCGCCTCCAGGATCAGCGCGCGGGCCTCGACCGAGGGTTCGACCGCCACGGGCTGCAGCGACAGCGTCTCGGCGTAGGCGGCTTCCAAAGCGGCGCGGCGCGCCCGGCCGATCAGCAACCGGGTGGCGATGGTGCGCAGGTAGGCGCGCGGTTCATTGAGCGGTTCGCGGACATTGGCGCGGATCAGGCGCTCGAACGTGTCATGCGCCAGGTCGGCCGCATCCGACGCATTGCCCAGCTTGCGGTGCAACACGCCCCGCAGCCATTGATGATGGGCCTGATAAACGGACTGCACCTCTGCACGAGAGGCAAATGAGGAGGATGGCATGGCGGTGCGGCCCGGCGTCGCCGCCTGAGAGCAAGACGAGATGAAAATGATTCGCAATTATAGATGCGGTTTCCGTCTTTGCAAGGCTCTGCCCCACACGCCAGCCGTCTGGCGGCGTGGCGCCGCTAGTAGTCCATCGGGATGTGGCTCTGCGCGGCGCGTATCTCCTGTATATGGCGTTCGGCTTCCTGGCGTTCGACGGCGGGGGGCAGCGCGCGCCAGCTCACCAGGTTGCCCGGCGTCTTCAAGGGCATCCAGCCCAGTACGCTATACAGCGAAATCGCGGTGCTGCCGGTATCGAGCCGCGTCTCGTAATAACCCTGGCGGTCCGGCACGGTGTCGCCGGGCGTCCAATCCAAATGAGGCATCCAGGTCTCCTCCTGGTGAAGCTTATGTGCAAGGACGCGCTGTCCTCGCAGGGTGGATCACACCGATCGTATAGCGTCCGGTCCCGCTTGTCCCCTGTCAAAAAGACCGAGTTTCCTATTCTTGACAGAGGGGAATCCCTAGGCTGCCCACACGTTTTTGCATTGCTAAAGCCCAAACACAGGCGCTAGCATGCGGCAACGGATTTTTACCCCCGGACAGACACGAATCGCCCGGGCCCCTTGCGTCACACGACGGCCATGCCGAAATCGATCTTTCCGCAGTACCCAAGAGATCGGCTGGCCGCCCTGGCAAGCGCCAATTCCCTGCGCGCCATCCGCGAAGGCCTGCTGTGGGCCATGCCATGCCTGCTGGTCTCCGCCTTGTTCCTGGTGCTGTCGGTCTGCGCGCGGCTGCTCGGCCTGCCCGACGGCATCGCCGACCTGCTGGCCGGTCTGCACCGCGCACTGTCGGGCGTCATGCCGCTGCTGACCGGCACGGCCATCGGCTACATGTTGTCGATCCGCCACCGGCTTCCGCACCTGCCCACCGCGCTGCTGTGCCTGTGCTTTGTCGTCATCGCCGAAACCCTGCTGGCGCCCTACCCCCGCGCGGCCTCCACGCTTACCTTGTTCATCGCGATCGCCGCGCCGATCGCGGCCGTGCCGACGATGGCCTGGCTGCACCGGCGCCGCTGGACGCAACTGGCGCCTGACGGACTGATCGGCGAAAACGTCCGCGACTCGCTGAACATGATCGTGCCGGGCTTGCTGACGGCCGGCCTGGTGATGGCGGCGCTGTCGGCCGCGTTGCGCATCCCCGCGGTGGCGCAGGTCGACATTCCGCTGAGCCTCGCGTCGCTGGACAGCCCCTACACGTCCGGCGCGCTGGTGGCCGCGCTCAATTCCCTGTTCTGGTTCTTCGGCATACACGGCGCGCAGGCCATGGCGCCCATCATGGACGTGATGGACCAGGCGACCCGGCTCAACGCCACGAGCGTGGCCGCGGGCTACGAAGGCGTCTACGCGCTGAACGGCACGCTGCTGGGCGCCTTCGTTTTCATTGGCGGTTCGGGCGCGACATTGTCGCTGGTGGTGGCCATCCTGCTGTTTTCGCGCAGCGATTCGCTGCGGGTGCTGGCCCTGGCCAGCATTCCGGTGTCGCTGCTGAACGTCAACGAGATCCTGCTGTTCGGCCTGCCGCTCATCCTGAATCCCCGCCTGTTGCTGCCCTTCGTGCTGACGCCCGTGGTCAACGTGCTGATTGCGCTGGCCGTGGTGCAGCTTGACTGGCTGACCCCCGCCACCGTGGCGCTGCCCTTGACGTCGCCCGTGCTGTTCAACGCGTACCTGGGCGCCGGCGAGCACCTGGCGGGGATCGTGCTGCAGTGCGCGCTGGTCGCGCTGGGCGCCTGCATCTATGTGCCCTTCCTGATCGCGCTGGAGCGCCAGCGCCAGGCCGACGCCACGGTGTACTTCAAGTCGCTGGACACCACCTTTCCGCAGTTGCAGGAAGAATCCCTGCTGTATGCGCATGACCCCGTCGCGTCCACCTACGCCACGCGGGCGCGCCGCCAGGCCGAGGTCGCGCGCATCCGCGCCATCAGCGAATACGATTTCTACCTGGAGTTCCAGCCGCAGGTCTCGCTGCGCACGGGCCTATGCACCGGCTGCGAGGCCCTGCTGCGCGCCACCGGCCCTGAAGGCACGCAGCAGGCGCCGCTGGAATTCTTGCGCTGGCTGGCGCGGGCAGACCTGATGCGTGAAGTCGATCTCTGGGTGGCGCGGCAGGCCGTGCTGCAATGCCTGGCGTGGCACGCGCAAGGCTTTACGATGCCGATGACCATCAACATCACGAGCGGCACATTGACGTCGCCGGCCTTTCTGGACCGGTTGATCAAGGTGCTGGCGCAGGCGCAGGGCCAGGTCTCGGTCGAGCTCACGGAAGACGCGCTGGTCGAGGACGCCGACGCATTGCACACGGCGTTTGACCGCCTGCATGGCATCGGCGCGCGCATCTATATCGACGATTTCGGCACGGGGTATTCGGCGCTGAGCTATCTGCACCAGTTCCAGATCGACGCCGTCAAGATCGACCGCAGCTTCGTGATGGCGCAGAGCCACGACCGCGGCGCGCTGGTGATGAGCGGCCTGCTGCGATTCTGCGAGGCGCTGAACCTGCAGATCATCGTCGAGGGCGTGGAAACCGAGGGGCAGTTGTCCGCGCTGGCGTCCAGCGCGGAGATCGTCGTGCAGGGCTGGTATTACAGCAAGGCGGTGTCCGGCGAACACATCGTGGACTTCGCGCGCCGGCGGCGGGAGCTCTCCGCCCTGCCGGCGCATCCTGCCAGCGCGGCCGCTATTTGATGCCGATGAACGGCAGCGCGGCACCCGGCACTTGGGTGGACGGCAGCACGCCATCCCACTTTTCCACAGCGTTCAGGCTGACCAGATTGGTGTTGGCGGCCAGCGCCTCGGCCTTGGCGCGGATCGACGCCGCTTCCGCCTCGCCGCGCATGCGGATGCCATCGGCTTCCGCGGTGAACTGCTGACGGCGCGCATCGGCTTCGGCCTTGGCCTTGACCACCTGGATCTCAGCGGTGATCATCGCCGTTTCCTTTTGCTGACGCGTCGTCTCGATCTGCACCTGCGCCAGCATGCGCTGTTCGATCGAATGCTCGTAAGCCTGCGAAAAACCCACCTCTTCGATCTGCACGCCCACCACCTGCACCGGCGCGCCTTCCATCGTCTTGAGCACGGCGTTGTTCACGTCCAGGCCCAGCTTCTGGCGTTCCTGAATGGCGCGCACGGCCGTGTACTGGCCAAACACGTTCTTCACCGCGTCCGGCGTCTTGCGTTCCAGCACGCGCATTTGCAAGTTGGCGATGGTGCCGTACTCGGAATAGAGCTCGGCCACGTGCTCGGACGGCACGCGGTACGTGACCGACACGCGCAGCGTCGCGGGCTGCTGGTCGTAGCTGTAGGCCTCAAGCTTTTCGAACACGAAGGTGTGGTCGCGCACGGACACCGTCATCACGTTGTCGATGAAGGGCGTCTTGAAATCCAGGCCGGGTTCAGCCACGCGCACGAGCTTGCCGTTGCGCAGCACCACGCCGCGTTCGCCTTGATCCACCTGAAACCACGATCCGAAGGCGATGAACAGGATCAGCAGGAAGATGAGTGCGGTGCCAACGGCGAATTTCAGGTTGCGCGGCTTGACCGCGCCGATCGTCTTGACCATCTGGATATCTGTCGGCTTCATCTTCACTTCCAATCCCTGTCTGTTCTTTTGCGTTTACGGTCCGAGAGCACCGCAGCGATGCCGCGCGCGAGCAGATAGGCGATCACCGCCGCCCCCACCAAGATCAGGAAATACCGCATCGAGCGTCCCCCCCGGGAAAGAAGGACGGGATTCTATCCCGCAGCAGGCGCGCCGCCGCAGGCGTGTATCGACGTAATGTGGCGATACGTTTCTGAAAGTTTCTGTGGCGGAGATCGAGACGGACTTACGCGCCGTACCACCGCAATCCCAGCCGCGACAGCGAGTCCGGATATTCCCAGAATGCGTGGTCCAGCGCCTCCATCTGTTCCTGCTCTTCCTCGGTCATCGCGCCGTAGATGTCGTTGAGCTGGACCACCTCGGGCGAGGCCTCGAAACGGTCGATCAGTCCGCGCATGCGCGACAGCACATCCAGCATGTGCACGGCGCCGATCTTGCGCAGCGCCTGCAACGCCAACTGGCAGGTCTGGTCGCCCCAATTGCACAGAAACTGCATGAAGCCGCCATTATTGATGTCGGCCTCCATGCGCCACAAGGCCACCAGTTCCTGGTCGGTTTCCGACAGCCGGTCGAGCTTCCATTCCGCAGCTTGGAGCGTCGCCATGGCTTGCTCGTAGCGCAGATCCCACAGCAGATCGTGCACGTTCAGCATGCCTTCCGGCACGGGTGCGGCCAGCGCGGGCCACACGACGCCATGCCCATCGTCCACGAGCTGCCATTGCGCGCGCGCCTCGGGTGCCGCCTCGTGCAGGCGGATGTGCCGCCGGATTGGCTCCTTGACCTCGCGGCCGTCGGCAAGCGTCAACAGCACGTGCGTATCGGTCAACGACAGGGAAGTGATGCGGTAATCGGGAGTAGGCATGCAGCGGTCCGGCAAAACGGGAAAGCGCAAGACGCTACCGGATCGGCGCGGCGCTGTCGAGCCGCGCCCGTCGTCGCAGCGCATTGCGCCGCATCCTGCGCGGCGCATCCTGTTACCGCACGCCGTCCACCCATCTGCTACGTTAACCAGGCACGCGCCGGGGTCCCCTCCGGCGCCCTTGCCGGAGACCGACCATGCCCCGCCCTTCCGAGTCCGCTCCATTGATCGGAGTGGTCCCGCCGTACATGCTGGACCGGCTTGCGCAGCACACCGATGCGCGCGTCAGCATGCCCGCCGTCAAAACGATGATCATCGATCAGCAGCAACGCAGCCTGCGCGAGATGGCCGAGCAGCCGCCGCGCGCAACGCTCGCGCCGACGCGCCAGATGGCGCCGGCCGGCACGCCCGACCGCGCCGTGCATGACGCGGGCAACAGCACGTCGCTGCCCGGCAAACTGGTGCGGGCCGAAGGCGCGCGGCCCAGCGGCGATGCCGCGGTCGACGAGGCCTACGCGCACCTGGGTTCGACCTACAAGCTTTTCTGGAACGTCTACAAGCGCCACTCCATCGACGCGCACGGCCTGCCGCTGATCGGCACGGTGCACTACGGCGAGGACTACGAAAACGCCTTCTGGAACGGCGCGCAGATGGTGTTTGGCGATGGCGACGGCGAAATCTTCAACCGCTTCACGGTCGCTGTCGACATCATCGGCCATGAGCTCACGCACGGCGTGATCGACACCGAAGCGGCCCTGCTCTATCAGGGCCAATCGGGCGCGCTGAACGAATCGCTGTGCGACGTGTTCGGCGCGCTGGTCAAGCAGTATTCGCTGGGGCAGACCGCCCGGCAGGCGGACTGGCTGGTGGGCCAGGGCCTCTTCACGGAAAAGGTGCGGGCGCGCGCGCTGCGCTCCATGGCCGCGCCGGGCACCGCGTACGACGATCCAGTACTGGGCAAGGACCCGCAGCCCGCGCACATGCGCGATTACGTCGATACGCCGCGCGACAACGGCGGCGTGCACATCAACTCAGGCATTCCCAACCGCGCGTTCCATCTGGCCGCCACGGCGCTGGACGGCAATGCATGGAACGGCGCCGGCCAGGTCTGGTACGACACACTGTGCGACAAGCGTCTGCGTCACGACGCCGGGTTCAAGGATTTTGCGGGCCTGACGATTGAGATCGCGGGCGAGAAGCACGAGGCGGCCGTGCGGCGCGCCATCGAAGAGGCCTGGAAGGCCGTGGGAGTGCTGCCATGATTGAACTGCCCTCGCTCGATCTCGCCCAACTGGTGCGCCTGACCCGCGAGGGCGGCCTGGCGTATCTACCCGGCCTGGCGCAGCCGCGCCACATCGACATGACCGCCTGCCCGCCGGGCGTGCGGCAGGAAGTGTGCGAAGCGCTGCTGCATGCCGCGCCCAAGGCCGTGTCCTGCGGGCCGGATGCGCGCGGCGACCAGCGCTATTTCCACGTTGAAGTGGAGTTCGCAGGCGCGCACGCGCCGCGGATCACTTTTGACGTGCCCGAGGCGGATGCGCCGCAGACGCTGGTGCAGCTGTGGAAGCGCCAGGCCGGCCAATCTGAATAGCGCGCCCGGCGTACAGTCCGGCCAGCGCCATCAGCGCGCACAACGCGGCGCACACGCCCAGCGCGACGCCCCAGCCGCCGAGCGCGTCATGCACGCTGCCCACCAGCGTGGGGCCCGTCGCGGCGAACAGATACCCCACGCACTGCGCCATGCCCGACAGGGCCGCCGCCTGTTGCGCGTGGCTGGCGCGCAGTCCGACAAACGCCAGGCCCAGGATGATGCCCGCGCCGGTGCCCAACCCCAGGAACGCGATCCACACCACGCCCCATGCGGGCGCGGCGATCAGCCCCATGAACGCCACGAACGACGCGCCCGCCGCGCAGAACGCCGCCGCGCGCTGGTCCTTCAACCGGCGCAGCAACGGCGCCAGAAACAGCGCGGGCGCCGCGGACGCCAATTGCATGAAGCCGTGCAGCGATCCCGCGCGCTCGGCCGAAAAGCCCGCGTCGTGCAGGATGGCGGGCAGCCAGCTCACCGCCACATAGAACACGAAGGAATTGATGCCCAGGTACGCCGTGACCTGCCAGGCCAGCGGCGAGCGCCACAGACGCACGCCGTGCGGCGCATGCGCGGTGGTGGTGGCGGGCGGCGTATGGTTGCCAAGCTGCGGCAGCCACAGCAAGAGGCCGAGCAGCGGCAAGGCCAGCATGCACAGCGTCGAAAACCGCCAGCCGCCCAGTTGAAAGCCGGCCAACGGCAGGTCGGCCAGCGGAATTGCAATGGCCGACGCCAGCCCGGCTGCCAGGCCCATCGTCAGCACATAAGCCGACGTCAAGCCCGCCAGGCGTTGCGGAAAATCGCGCTTGAGCAGGCTGGGCAGCAGCACGTTGCCCAGCGCAATGCCCGCGCCGATGATGGCCGTGCCCGCGTACAAGCCCACGGCGCCGCCCAGCACGCGGATCCCGATCCCGCCGGCAATCAGCAGCAGCGCCGCAAACAGCGTGCGTTCCAGCCCGAACCTGCGGGCCAGTCCGGCGGCAAACAGTGACACCACGGCAAAGGCCAGCAGCGGCAACGTGATGAGCATTCCCGCCGCCGCCGACGACAGACCCAGCTCGGCGCGGATGAGGCCGATGAGCGGCGGCACGCCGGTGAACGGCGCGCGCAGGGCCATCGCGATGCAGAGGATGCCAAGGATCAGCAGCGCGGGGCGGCTGGCTGTGGGGTGGCTGAATGTGGGGTGGCTTGGCATCGGGTGGCGGGAGGCTTGCATGGGGTCAGCGTGGAAATTCTTCAGGCATGGAGGCCCTATTCGATCCCGCCAGCTTACGCATCGGCCGCTTTACCGAATTTCGAGATAATGACAAACTCTCTCGCAATCCGGCCAACTATGCCCTGCTCCCCGGCCGACGCCCATGCGCACGCCCGACACGCCCCCCGCCCCTTTTGATCCCGATAGCCCCACACAATGGGCATTCGCCATGCCCGTGCACGCGGCCGAGCGGGACAACGAATCGCCCACGCATCAGCATCAAATGGGCCAGCTCGTCCTGGCGCTGCGCGGCGGGGTCACATGCTCGGTGGCGCAGGGCCTGTGGATGGTGCCGCCGCAGTGCGCCGTCTGGATTCCCGGCGGCGTGCCGCACAGCAATCGCGTCACCGCCAATGGCCGCGTGTGCTTCCTGTTCGTGCCGGCCGACGCACCGCGCCTGCCCACGGCTTGCTGCACGCTGTCGATCACCCCGCTGGTGCGTGAGCTGGTCGTGCACCTGGCCCACCTGACGCCCGACGAGGCCGCGGCAGGCGCCAACCGCAAGCTGGCCGACGTGCTGCTGGACCAGTTGTCGCACATGCCCGCCGAGCAGCTGCACCTGCCGATCTCCGACCATCCGCGCCTGCGCGAAATCGCCGGCGCGCTGAACGCGGATCCCGCCGACCGCAGCACCGTCGCGCAGTGGGGCAAGCGCGTCGCCATGAGCGAACGCACGCTGGCGCGGCTGGTGCAGCAGGAGGTCGGCATGAGCTTCGGCCGCTGGCGCCAGCAGTTGCACATCATCCTGGCGCTGCAGCGGCTGTCGGCGGGCGTGTCGGTGCAACGCACGGCGGAGGACCTGGGCTATGAGTCGGTCAGCGCCTTCATCACCATGTTCAAGAAAACGCTGGGCAAGACGCCCGCGCGTTACTTTGCGGACAAGACCGACGGGCAGGCGGGCGTGCAGTAAGGGAGCCAGGCGTTGCGCCACTACGCCTGTTTGGCGCTCGCCACGATGAAAAGCCGCGGAAACGGCAGCAGCACCGTGCCGTCCGCCAGCGCGGGATAGGCCGCTTCGATCAGCGACTGATAGCGCGCCAGAAAGCCCGCCTGCTCATCGGCGTCCAGCTTGTCCAGATACGGCCGCAGCGCCGTGCCCTTGAACCATTCCACCACTGCCGCGGCGCCTGCCAGCGGATGGTGATAGGTCGTGCGCCACACATCCAGCGTGCCGCAATGCGGCTTGAGCAATTCGTAGTACCACGCCGCGCTGTGCCGCGGCGGATGCTTCACGCCGCCGGTCTTGGCAGCCCAGGGCGCCTCGCCGGCCACCTGCCGGGCAAGACGGTGCGCGGGCTCTTCCAGGTTGTCCGGCGTCTGCACCGCCAGGCTGCCGCCGGGCGCCAGCTTGGCCACCAGCGCCGGGTACAGCGTGGCATGGTCGGGCACCCACTGCAGCGCGGCATTGGCCAGGATAACGTCGAAGGCCTGCGGCGGATTCCAGCTGGCGATGTCGGCCAATTCGAACGACAGCGACGGCATGCGCTTGCGGGCGGCGTCGATCATGTCCTGCGAACTGTCCATGCCTGAAATCTCCGCATCCGGATAGCGGCTGGCCAGCACTTCGGTGGAATTGCCCGGCCCGCAACCCAGGTCCACGGCGTGCTTGACCACCAGGTTGGGCAGCGCCGCCACCAGGTCCCGCACCGGACGCGTGCGTTCGTTTTCAAAAGCGGAATACTGCTTGGCGGACCAGGTGTTCATGATCGTTCCTTGGTTTCGACTGACTGGCGCTGAGTGGCACTGACTGGCCACTCATTAGCCGCCGACTGTACGCCTGGCCCTCTCCTCTGACAAATCCACAAAGCCGCAATCTGCCATATCCCGCGCATATGGCGCCCCACAAAGAAAAACCCGCCCGCCGGATTTGCCGGCGGGCGGGTTTGCAGGGCGGGAAGCCTGATTACTGAGGCTTCAGCTCATCCGTGCGGGTCTTCCACAGCGAGAACAGCACGCCGCCAAGGATCAGGCTGAAGGTCACGCCCAGCGAGATCGCGGGAGGCACCTTGCCGATGAAGCCGACCAGGAAGATCTTCGTGCCGATGAACACCAGGACCAGAGCCAGGGCGTACTTCAGGTAATGGAAGCGGTGGATCATCGCCGCCAGGGCAAAGTACAACGCACGCAGGCCCAGGATCGCAAAGATGTTGCTCGTGTACACGATGAACGGGTCGGTCGTGATGGCGAAGATTGCCGGCACCGAGTCCACGGCAAACACCAGGTCGACGAACTCGATCAGCACCAGGGCCAGCAGCAGCGGCGTCGCATAACGCACCTTCTTGGACGTCGCCGGATCGGTCTCGGTCACCATGAACGCGTTGCCGCGCAAGCCGTCCGTGACACGCATGTGACGCTTCAGGAACTTCAGGATCGGGTTGGTCGCGATGTCAGGCGTCTGGTCCGCAATCATCCACATCTTGACGCCCGTGAACACCAGGAACAAGCCGAACAGATACAGCAGCCAGCCGAAATTGCTGACCAGCGCGGCGCCCAGGCCGATCATCGTGGCGCGCAGCACGATCACGCCCAGGATGCCCCAGAAAAGCACACGGTGCTGGTACTGGCGCGGAATCGCAAAGAAGCTGAAGATCAGCGCGATCACGAACACGTTGTCCATGGACAGCGATTTCTCGATCATGAAGCCCGTGTAATAGGCCATGCCGCTCTCGGCGCCCATGTTCCACCAGACCCAGCCACCGAACAACACGGCGGCGGAAATGTAGCCGGCGGAAAGCAGCAGGCTTTCACGCACGCCGATCTCGCGGTCTTCCTTGTGCAGCACACCCAGGTCAAAGGCCAGCAGGCTGACGACGATGCTGATGAAGAGCAGCCAGCTCCAGGTTGGCGTGCCGAGGAAATCGGCATTGAAGAAGGTGATCAAAGTGTCCATGATTGCCCCGCTAGATTCGAAGGTGCCCATGATCCGGATCCGGCGCAAATGGAGAAATCAGCCTGAAAGTGAGTTAAGGTTCGAAAAAACCGAAGTGAGCCGACACCCATGCTGAACTACCGCCACCTGTACTACTTCTGGATGGTCGCCAAAGAGGGCGGGTTTTCCCGCGCCGCCGAGCGTCTGGACATGGCCATCCAGACCATCAGCGCGCAGGTCCGCGAACTGGAAAAGAACCTGGGACATCAGCTGCTCAAGCCGGCCGGCCGCGGCGTGACGCTGACCGATGCCGGCGAAGCGGCTTTCGCCCGCGCCGAAGAAATCTTCCAGATCGGGCAGGTTTTGCCACAGGAAGTGCGCGCCGCCGCCACCAAGCCCGTCGTGCGCCTGTCCGTGGGCCTGTCGGACGGCATCTCCAAGCTGGCGGCACACGCCTTGCTGGGGCCCGTGCTGCACACGCCCGATCTGCATTTGACCTGTCATGAAGGTGAAGTCGAGGAGCTGCTGGGCGAGTTGGCGCGGCATCACCTTGATCTCGTGCTGGCCGGCCAGGGCGCCCCCGCCAACCCCAACCTGCGGCTTACCAGCGACCGTCTGGTGTCGTCGCCGGTGGACTGGTACGGCCCGGCCAAGCTGGTGCGCAAATCGGACACGCTGGACTTTCCGGGCTGTCTGGCGCGCCTGCCGGTGCTGCTGCCCACCGGCCACTCGGTGCTGCGCCAGACGCTGGACCGCTGGTTCGCCGAACAGGGCGTCTATCCGAACGTGGTCGGCGAGTTCGAGGACAGCGCGCTCATGTCGGTGTTTGCGGCGCGGGGCCTGGGCGTGTTTCCCCTCAGCCGGCTGGGCGGGGACGATGTCGCCCTGCTGCGCGGCCTGCGTCCGCTGGCGCGCTGCGACGACGTGCACGAGGAAATCCATGCCATCCGCAACCGCCGCGGCCAGCATCACCCCCTGGTCCGGCAGATCCTCGCACAGGCGAAAACTTCGGTTTTATCTTAATGTTTGTCACATCCACTCTGGTTTTTCAGAAATAGAATCCCCGGTATCGTGGCCGTTCTTTTTGAGTCATCGGAGTACCTAATCAAATGAAGAAAATCATCTGGCTCGTTTTTGCCGTTCTTGCGGCGCTCTGGACCGGGCTGGTGGCGCTGACCCTGCAACTGACCGACTGGGTGCTGGTCACCATCGCCACGGCGCAGGTGCCCGGCACCGCCATCGACACCTCGCAATGGGTGGCGCCGGCCTGGGCGGCGCCGTGGGTTGACCCGGCATGGCTGCAATCGCTGCAAGGGGGCCTGGTCTGGGCCGCGCAAGGCCTGAACCAGGTCCTGCCCTTTGCCGGCAGCCTGGGTTCGCTGATCACCGTGCTGGGCTGGATCTGCTGGGGCTTCATCATGGCGGGCCTGCTGGTGCTTGCGCTGATCCTGCACTGGCTGGCGGGCAAGCGCGAGCAGCAGGCGGCCCCGGGCCGTCAAGTGGTGTAAAAAGGGGCAGGCGACGCGCCGCCCGGCACGCTGCCATCAACCGGAGCGTGCCGTGCCCTCTCGATCTACCCGCCGTCTGATCCTGCCGTTTGCGGCGCTGCTGGCCAGCGCCGCCGCGACGTCCGGGCAGGCGGCGCCTTCGCAATCCCCATCAACGCAGGCCACATCAACGCAAACCGCGTCCCCCCACGGCATCGAAGTGTGCACGGTGACGGGGACCTCGGGGCAATACAGCGTGCGGGTGCGAAACACCAGCGACAAGGCGCTATCCCACGCGGACGTCGTGGGCGTGCATCTGAACGCCGCGGGCCAGGGCGGCGACACCGTCACCGTCAACCTGCAGGACGTGCCGCCAGGCAAGTACAAGACCGCCGTCCTGGCGCGTCACGGCGAATCGGCGGCCCTGGTCAGCATCGCCACCTACCAGACAGTCAACGGCGTCGACACGCCGCAGCAGGAGCTCTACGCCGGCAAGGTCGCCCACGTGGCGCCCGGCTCGGCGTTGCAATACACGCTGGCACCGCTGGCCCTGCGCGGCTGGACCGTGGCCTATGGCACGGCGCAGAGTCCCAAGCTGGAACCCGGCAGCGCCGTGCTCCTCATCTATCCCGCGCGCACCGGCAAGAAGCGTGACGTCACGCGGCCCGATGCCGGGCGCACGCCGGCAGATGTGGTGCCATTGCATTCCTGCGCGACGCCCCGCAAACACTGATCGCGTTCATTTACCGACGCGGAACCGCTCCGGTGCCGCGCGATCGCCGTCCAAAAGCCGCCTCGATTTCCCCTCACGTACCGCTCAGCAGGTCGCGCTCGTTCAGCAATGCGTAGACGATCTCGGGCCGGTTGTCGAAACCGCGACGGATGGCGGCGGGCAGCGACGCCCGCGTCTTGCGGCACAACCCCGGCAATTCTTCAAGCTGAATGGAAATGCCGCGCGAGGTCCGCACCTCGTTTTCGCTGGGCGTGATGTGGATGACGATGCCAAGCTGCGCCTGAATGCGCCCCTGCATCGCCCGCAGGTCGTCCAGGCTGGTGATGTTTTCCAGCCGCGCCACCAGGCGCTTTTCTTCCTCGCGCGTCAGCCGCAGAACGCGCAGGTCCGACGCCGGATTTGCCAGCAACTGCTCCCGGTCGCACACACAGGCGCCGGGAGGACATTCTTGGCGGATGGGAAACGGCAGGTTCATGGAGACGGTGCGCCAGCCAAAACGGCGCGGGACGGTATCTTCCGGATTCTAACCAGGATGAACGACCGCCCGCGGGCGCGCACTGCTCGTTTACCCGCAAGCGCGGGCCGGCCCGTCCCTGTCCCGCTACCAGTAATAATTCAGGCTCAGCATCGCCTCGCGCTCCATGCCGCGGAACGTGTAGGTGTAGTAGCGCTTGTCGAACACGTTGTTGACGTTCAGCGCGATGCGGTAGCGCGGCGTCTCGTAGGCGATTGCCACGTCGGCCAGCGTGAAGGCCGGGTTGTATTGTGTGGTGCCATCGGCCGCGGTGTTCAGCGGCGCCTTGCCCCGATAGCGCAAGCCGCCGCCCAGCATCAGGCCCTGCACCTGCTGCGGCCGGTAGTCCAGCCACAGGCTTGCCGTCTGCCGCGCGGTCTGCGTGAGCTGGCGGCCCACGTCCTGCAGGCGGTTGCTCTTGGTCGTGCGCGGGTCGATGTAGGTGTAGCCGGCCATCACGCTGAGTTCACGCGATAGCGGAAACTTGGCCTCCAGTTCGACGCCGGTGGAACGCACCTCGCCCGTCTGGACGCTGAAGCGCGGATGGTCCGGGTCCTGCGTCGTCACGTTGGTCTGGCGGATGTCGAAGACCGCCGCGGTAAAGAGCGCATCGGTGCCGGGCGGCTGGTATTTCAAGCCGACTTCGTACTGCTTGCCCTCGCGCGGCTTGAACGCCGTGCCGTCGAACTGCTTGCCCGTGATCGGATCGAATGCCGTCGAATAGCTGACGTACGGCGCCACGCCGTTGTCAAACAGATAGAGCAGGCCCACGCTGCCGGTGGTGGCCGAGTCGCTGATGCGCGGTTGCGTGGTGCTGGTCTGGTTGGTGCGCACGAAGTCGCGCCGCAGGCTCACGTTGCCGACCCAGTTGTTCCACTTGAGCTGGTTCAGCGTGTAGATGCCCGTCTGCTTCAGATCCGTGCGGGACGGATCCAGCTCGGGATACTCGATGTTCTGACCGTAGACCGGCGCGTAGATGTCGAGGTTGGGCACATCCCAGCCAAAGCCCAGTGCGTCGTTCTCCTTGTAGCGCAGGTAGTCCACGCCCAGCGCAAAGGTGTGCTGTAGGTCGCCCCACTTGAAGTCGCGCGACGCGCGGCTGTCCACGGCGAACGTCTTGCCGTTGGTGCGTTGGGCCAGGCTGCCGCGCGTGACCGTGCGGCGGTCGTCCAGCAGGTCCATCGCGTAGATGTGCCGGTAGTCGATGTCGATCTCGGAATAGCGCAGGTTCTGGCGCAGACGCCAACCGTTGTCCGTGTCGTGCTCAAAGGCGTAGCCGATGGACTTCGTGTCGCGGTCGAAGCGGTCGAAATCCGGGTCACCGGCGGTGCGGCTGAGCGGCAGGTCACCGATCTCGGGATAGGTATACAGATTGGGCCACCAGCTCTTGGGCGTCGCGCGCTCCTTGGAATACGTGCCCAGCACGGTCACCCGGGTCTGGTTCGTGATGTTCCACAGGATCGACGGCGCCACCGAGATCCGGTCGTCGCGCGAACCGTCCGTGCGGCCGTCGCTGTCGCGGCCCAGCACGTTCAGGCGATACAGCACCTTACCTTCGGCGTCGAAAGCGCCACCCAGGTCCGCCGTGAGCTGGCGCCGGTTGTACGTGCCGTAGCTGGCGCCGACGCTGTTGACGTGATCCGCGGAGGGCCGTTTGGAGACCACGTTGATGACACCGCCCGGCCGCCCCTGGCCGAACAGCACCGACGCGGGTCCCTTCAGCACTTCGATGCTGTCGAGCTCTTCGATGTTGTCGTTCCAGGACGCATACGTACCGGTCGACAGTTGCTTCAGGCCATCCTTGAAATAGGCGCTGCCGTCGCTGAACCCGCGAATGACGGCGCCCGTCATCCGTGCGTCGCTCGACCCCGACACCTCCGTCTGCACGCCGGGCGTGTAGGCCAGCGCGCTTTCCAGGTTGCGCGGCGCCTGCACCTTCAACTGCTCCTGCGTCACGATCGACACCGAACGCGGCGTCTCGATCAGCGGCACGTCCAGCTTGCCGCTCTGGCTGGACAGCGCCACGTAGCTGTCCGCCGTTCCCACCGCCACGCCGTGCACCGTCACCGGCTCGAGCTGGGCGGAGCCGCCGGACGGCGCGGTCAGCGACACATTGCGCCCATCACGCTGGAACGCGATGCCGGTGCCCGCCAGCAACCGGCGCAGCGCCTCGTCCGGCGTCAGCTGTCCCGATACCGCAGGCGCGGTGCGGCCGCGCACGGTTTCGGGCAGATAGAAGATCACCAGCGACGCCTGCTCGCCCAACTGGAGCAGCGCATCGCCCAGCGGCTGCGCCGTGATGCTGATCTGCACCGGTGCGGTCTGCGCCACCGCATCGTTGGGCATGGCGCCCCACGCCAACGCCAGGGAAATCGCCAGCGCGCCGCAGGCGCCATGCGCACCGCGTTTGGCGGCCTTGCGCGCCGATGCACGCTGCTTAACTTGCTTGTCCATCATCAGTAGAAAATTCCGGTACAACTGCCCGCGCATTGAGCGCCCGACACCCTTGGCCAAAGGTTGCTTCCAGGGTCGATCGGCTTCGCGCGTACGGCCCCTTTCATCGGATAGACGCCGCAGGCCGGAAAAAACCGGAATGATTCTCGATAGAATATTTGAAACAAAATGATTCAGGCTGGCGGCGGTCGCCTGGCGGCTTTCCGCGCGGACTTGGCCGGGACCAGCCCTAGCGCGGCGCCAGCACCGCACCGCCTCCGGCGGGATACAACACGATCACCGGGGCGATGTGAGGCAGCACGTCCAGCACCGATTCGGGCTCATCGATCGGCAGGGTGCCGGCGACGCGCAGTTGCGCGAGCTTGCGGTCGTCGATCCGCAACGGAATGCGCAGATACCGGTTCAACTCGGCCACCACCTGCGCCAGCGGCGTATCGCGGAACACCAGCCGGCCACGCTGCCAGGCCGTGATCGCAGCCACGTTTTCCTGATGCGGCGCGTCCAGGGGCGCGCCGGGCGCGTAGCGGGCGGCGAAGCCCGCCGTCAGGTGGCGCGTGGTCCTGTTCCACCATGAACCTGCGGAAAACGCCACGCTGCCCTCGTCCACCGCCAGCGCCACGGCATCGCCCTCGCGGCGGACGTTGAAACGCGTGCCCGTCACCCGCACCTGCGCCGCGCCCGCGTTCACCGTGAAGGGCCGCGCCGCATCGGGGCTAACCGTGAACAAGGCCTCGCCCGCCAGCAGTTCGACCTCGCGCCGGTCTGCATACAGCGCGACATGGAGCTGCGTGTCGGTGTTCAGCTCCACCAGGGATCCATCGGGCAAGGCCACGCGCTTGCGCTCGCCCCGGGCGGTCGCCAGCGATTGCGTGAAACCGGGCGACGGCGACCACAGCCGCGGGGCGATCACACCGGCGGCAAGCGTCAAGGCACAGGCAGCCGACAGCCCCACGGCGAACCTGCGGCGGCCCGGCCGCGCGGGGCCCTCGCCGGATCGCGCCAGGATCTCGCGCATCTCGTCTTGCGGCAGACTATCCGCCACACGCCACAAGGCCTGCATCGCGCGGTACTGGCGCGCGTGCTCCGGGTCCGCCCCCAGCCACGCATCGAACGCGCGCCGTTCGGCCTCGTCCAGCGCGCCCAGTCGCTCGCGCGCGAACCAGTGCGCCGCCTGGTCCCTCGGCGACGCAGGCGTGCGGGAGGCGTTCACGCGGGAATCAGTGCGGGGCATGATCTTGCAACCGGTCATGGATATGGGTCAGCGCGCGCTTCATGTGTTTTTCGACCGAGCTTTGCGTCAACCCGAGTTTGTCGGCGATTTCGGCCTGGGTGTAGCCCTCGAGCTTGTTCCACAGGAACACCTGCTGGCATTTGAGGGGCAGCTCGGACAGCGCCGACTTTAGCGCATCGGCAAGCTGCGCCGCGCGTATGGAGGATTCGGGATCCGCGTCGACGGGATGCTCGGCATCCGTCAACGTGTCCAGGCTCAGCACCTCGCGCCGCGACTGGCGGCGGAACTCGCCGTTCAGGCGGTTCTGGCTGGCGCCATACAGGTAGGCCTTCGGGTCCAGCACCGCGGATTCGCCATTGCGCAGCATGTTGGCCACGACATCCTGCGCGGCGTCCTCCGCATCGTGCCGGCTCGAGCTGCGCCGGGTCCACGTCCCGATCAGCTCGCGGTAATGCGCGAGCCAGCCTTTTTCGGAGGGCGGTGGACGGGACATGGTGAGCAGCAGCAGGTTGCAGGCGGAAAGGGCCGCATTATCAATCATGATTCTCATTACGACAAATGCGGCGGCAACGCCTTTTGCCGTAAGCTCCTGCCCTCGCCCTCTTTCCCACACACGACATGACGTTTTCGATCTGCCGATTTGCGACCCGCGCCGTGTTGATTCTGGCCGCGCTCGTGTTGCTGGCGGCCGCCGTGCTGGCCGCGACCGGCCTGTCGGCCAGCGCACGGGACGCCGACGTGGCGGTCGTACTGGGCAACACCGTGCAGCCCGGCGGCCAGCCTTCACCGCGCCTGGCCGCGCGGCTGGACCGCGCGTTCGACTGCTACGCCGCATCAACATGCCGGGTCCTGTTCGTCAGCGGCGGCGTCGATGCCGCCGGCACGGACGAGGCCGCCGCCATGCGCGACTACCTGCTGGCGCGCGGCGTGCCCGCCGACTGCATCGTCGTGGACAGCGGCGGCGTCGACACCTGGGCCACGGCCCGCCACGCCAGCGCCTACATGCGCGAGCACGGCTACACGCGCGCGCTGGCCGTGACGCAATACTTCCATGTGCCGCGCACAATGCTCGCGCTCAAGCGCCAGGGCGTCGCGGACGTAAGCGGCGGCTATCCGGCATTCTTTGAATTGCGCGACGTCTATTCCGTTTTGCGCGAACTGCCCGCCGTGGCGCTGTATATTTTCCGGCCGCTGTAGCGGCGCATCCGCCTGCCCTACCCTTCCAGGACTTTCCATCGTGCTGATCTTCCACAATCCCGTTCACGACAAACACAGCGGCCGCCAGGAGATGTTCCGCGGCAAGCTGGTGCCCTGCCACGAAACGCCGGCAAGGCTGGAATACTTGCTGGACGCCTTGCGCCAGCGCGGCATCGGTGAATTGCGCGCGCCCTCCGCGCCCGACATGGATTTGATCAAGCGCGTGCACACGCCGCGCTATGTGGACTTTCTGGCAAGCGCGTGGAGCGAATGGATTGCGCTGGATCCGGCCAACGCCGACCTGGACGTGCTGCCTTCGATCTGGCCCGTGCGCGGATTCCGGCACGACATCGAACCCACGAATTTTGCCGCGCGCGTCGGGCTGTTCTCGTTCGATAGCGGCTGTCCGCTGACGGCCGGCACCTGGGAGGCAGCCACCGCGGGCGCCGCCTGCGCCATCGACGCCGCGCGCGCCATTTCCCAAGGCCAGGGCCAGCGCGCCGCCATGGCGCTGACGCGCCCGCCCGGCCATCATGCCGGCGCGGACTTCTTCGGCGGTTACTGCTTTTTGAACAACGCGGCGCTGGCGGCCCAGGCGCTGCGCGACGCCGGCGCGCAGCGCGTTGCCGTGCTGGACGTGGACTATCACCATGGCAACGGCACGCAGAGCATCTTCTACGACCGCGGCGACGTGCTGACCGTATCGGTCCATGGCGACCCGACCACCGAGTATCCGTTTTACCTGGGATACGCCGACGAGCGCGGCGACGGCGCAGGCCAGGACTGCAACTTGAACCTGCCGCTGCCTGCCGGCAGCGAATTTGCAGCATGGACGGCGGCCTTGCAGCAGGGCCTGGACGCGGTCCGCGCGTTCAAGGCCGATGCGCTGGTCGTTGCGCTGGGCGTGGATACCTACGAGGGCGATCCGATATCCAAGTTCAAGTTGAAAAGCGCCGACTATCTGCAGGTCGGCCGCCTGCTGGCCGGCCTGGGCCTGCCCGCGGTGTTCACGATGGAAGGCGGCTATGCGGTCGCCGACGTGGGCGTCAACGTGGCGAACGTGTTGGAAGGATATCTGGGCTGAACGCCGGTGCGGCATGTCAAACACCGGGGCCAGGTCATCCGCTGCAGGTGTCTGACACCCTAGGCACACCGCAGCAAACCCAAGACCATCTCACCAGGGTGTCAGACACCGGGGCAGCAAGGTCATCCGCAGCAGGTGTCTGACACCCTAGGTACACCACAGCAAACCCAAGGCCATCTCACCAGGGTGTCAGACACCGGGGCAGCAAGGTCATCCGCAGTAGGTGTCTGACACCCTAGGTACAACGCGGCAAACCCAAGGCCATCTCACCAGGGTGTCAGACACCGGGGCAGCAAGGTCATCCGCAGCAGGTGTCTGACACCCTAGGTACACCGCAGCAAACCCAAGACCATCTCACCAGGGTGTCAGACACCGGGGCAGCAAGGTCATCCGCAGCAGGTGTCTGACACCCTAGGCACACCGCAGCAAACCCAAGGCCATCTCACCAGGGTGTCAGACACCGGGGCAGCAAGGTCTTCCGCAGCAGGTGTCTGACACCCTAGGCACACCGCAGCAAACCCAAGACCATCTCACCAGGGTGTCAGACACCGGGGCAGCAACTCGCTGCCCCACATTCAATCGCGGGTTTCAAGCACCTTGTTGATGCGCAGCGCAATCAACGTGCAAGCTACGCCGGACAGCAAATACACGCTGACCGCCACCAGCCCGAACCGCGCCGACAGCCCCAGTGCCACGACCGGCGCGAACGCCGCGCCGACCAGCCACGCCATGTCGGACGTCAAGGCCGCACCGGTATAACGGAACCGCCGCGTGAAGTTGGCTGTGACCGTGCCGGATGCCTGTCCATAAGACAGACCCAGTAGCGCGAAGCCGATCAAAATGAAGGCATCCTGCGCCTTCGGCCCGCCGCCCAGCAGCCAAGGCGACACGATCGCAAACACGCCGATCAGCATGGCAAGCAATCCCAGCGTGGTACGCCGCCCGATGCGATCAGCCAGCCACCCGGACGCGATCGTGCCCAGGATGCCAATCACCGCGCCGATGATCTGAACGATCAGCACATCCGAAATCTGTTGCGTGCCGCTGACAGCGATCCATGACAGCGGAAAAACCGTGACGAGGTGAAACAGCGCATAGCTGGCCAGCGCGGCGAAGGCGCCAATGAAGAGGTTGTAGCCTTGCTGGCTGATGATCTCGCGGATACCGATGGGCTCGAGTTCGCCTTCTTCAAGCAGCTGCGTGTATTCCTCGGTGACGACCAGCCGCAGCCGCGCAAACAGCGCCACCACGTTGATCGCGAACGCCACGAAGAATGGATAGCGCCAGCCCCATTCAAGAAAATCGGCCTGCGTGAGCGTCACATGCAGATAGAGAAACAGCGCACTGGCCACCAAGAAGCCGACGGGCGCACCAAGCTGACCCATCATCGAATACCAGCCGCGGCGATTGGGCGGCGCGTTCAACGCCAGCAGCGACGGCAGGCCGTCCCACGAGCCGCCAAACGCCAGGCCCTGCAGGCACCGGAACACCGCGAGCAAGGTGATGGCGTGCACGCCAATGGATTCATAGCTGGGTAGGAACGCCATGCCCACGGTCGCAGTGCCTAGCACGAACAAGGCGACGGTCAGCTTGGTTGCGCGGCCCCATCGGCGCTGAACCGCCATCGACAGCGCGGTGCCGATGGGACGCATGATGAAGGCGAAAGAGAAGATGATGAAGGCCGACAGCGTGCCTTCCAATGGGCCTTCGAAGGGAAAGAACACCTTCGGAAAAACCAGCACGCACGCAATGCCGAAGACGAAGAAATCGAAGTATTCAGAGGCGCGTCCGACGACCACCCCCACGGCGATTTCACCGGGCGCCACCTTGGCGTGGCTGGCTCCGCCGCTGATCGCCCCGGGACCGGATCCGGGAGCGGGATGACCAGGATACTGCGTGGTGGTCGACATGGATTCGCTCGCAAAAGAAGGTTCTGGATACGCCTTGTCTACGATCTTGCAACACACCAGCACCACGGTACGCGCATCATGCCGGACGCCGCAAGCGTTTTGGCCCATGACTGCCCCGCACGCGTTCCCGTGCATACTTTTGCTCTTTTTACCCTAGATTTTTCGCGGCTTCCAGCGTAGTGTTTCGTTTACTTCGCACGGTTACGTTTCGGGGTATGACTATGTCGTCCTTCGCAAGGCTCCGCGGATTGATCCTGTTTGCCGCCCTGCCGCTGCTCGCCGGGTGCAATGCGGTCCTGCTGTCGCCATCGGGTGACGTGGCCGTGCAACAACGCAACTTGATCATCATCTCCACCGGCTTGATGCTCATCATCATCGTGCCGGTCATCATCCTCACGCTGCTGTTCGCATGGCGCTATCGCGCCAGCAACAAGGAAGCCGCCTACGATCCCGACTGGAACCACTCCACGATGCTGGAGCTGCTGATCTGGGCCGCGCCGCTGCTCATCATCATTGCGCTCGGCGCGCTCACATGGGTCAGCACGCACCAGCTCGATCCCTACCGGCCGCTGGCGCGCCTGTCCGAAGGCCGCGAAGTGCCGCCCAACACCAAGCCGCTGGTCGTCGAAGTGGTTGCGCTGGACTGGAAGTGGTTGTTCCTCTATCCCGAGCAAGGCGTGGCCGCCGTCAACGAGATGGCCGCGCCGGTGGACCGTCCCATCCAGTTCAAGATCACCTCGTCGTCGGTCATGAACTCGTTCTTCGTGCCCGCGCTGGCCGGGCAGATCTACGCCATGCCCGGCATGCAGACCACACTGCACGCGGTCATCAACCACCCCGGCGAATACGAAGGCCTGTCCGCCAATTACAGCGGCTCCGGCTTTTCGGGTATGCGATTCCGCTTCCATGGCCTGGATCAGAAGGGCTTTGACGACTGGGTCGCGCAGGCCCAGAAATCGCAGGCCACGCTGGACCGCGCGGCTTACCTGAAGCTTGAACAACCCAGCGAGCGCAACCCGGTGCAGCTTTACGCCACCGTTGCGCCGGGCCTTTTCGACGCCATCGTGAACCGCTGCGTCGAACCCAACCGCATGTGCATGCGCGATGCAATGGCCATCGACGCGCAAGGCGGCGCCGGCATACCGGGCGCGCACAACCTCACCACCCTGGACCCGCAAGTGCGCGAGCAGTTGGGACTTACGGAAACGCCGCCGCGCAAGTATGTCGGCGCCATGTGCACGGCCTCTGAAGGACTGGTGCTGTAGCGCGGCAGGTTTTTCGGCACGCGACGTGCTCCATGTAAACGCGGTTTTTTTGCTGGAATCGAGATGCCTGATCAACCTGACCTCACCAAGCTGATCTTCGGCCGGCTTACCTGGGACGCCATTCCTTTTCACGATCCCATTCTGCTGGGCACCTTCTTCGTGGTGGCGGCGGGCGGCATCGTGCTGCTGGGCTCCGTCACGTACTACAAGAAGTGGGGCTATCTGTGGCGCGAGTGGTTCACCAGCATCGACCACAAGAAGATCGGGATCATGTACGTGATCCTTGGCATCGTGATGCTGCTGCGCGGCTTTGCCGACGCCATCATGATGCGTTCCCAGCAGGCCGTGGCCTTCGGCGACTCCACCGGCTTTCTGCCGCCCCACCACTACGACCAGATCTTCACGGCGCACGGCGTCATCATGATCTTCTTCGTGGCGATGCCGCTGGTCACGGGACTGATGAATTTCATCGTGCCGCTGCAGATCGGCGCGCGCGACGTCGCGTTTCCGTTCCTGAACAATTTCAGCTTCTGGATGACCGCGGGCGGCGTAATCCTGGTGATGATGTCGCTGTTCGTGGGGGAATTCGCCCGCACCGGCTGGCTGGCGTATCCACCCTTATCAGGCATCCTGCACAGTCCGGACGTCGGGGTCGACTACTACATATGGGCATTGCAGATAGCGGGCGTGGGAACACTGCTATCGGGCGTGAACCTGTTGGTCACCATCGTGAAGATGCGCGCGCCCGGCATGAAGATGATGCGCATGCCCATCTTCACGTGGACCGCGCTGTGCACCAACGTGCTGATCGTGGCGGCGTTCCCCGTGCTGACGGCGGTGCTGGCGCTCTTGTCCATGGACCGCTACGTGGGCACCAACTTCTTCACCGCGGACTTCGGCGGCAACGCCATGATGTACGTGAACCTGATCTGGATCTGGGGCCACCCCGAGGTCTACATCCTGATCCTGCCCGCATTCGGCATCTTTTCCGAAGTGGTGTCCACGTACTGCCGCAAGCGCCTGTTCGGCTATGCGTCCATGGTCTACGCCACGGTCGTGATCACCGTGCTGTCGTACCTGGTGTGGCTGCACCACTTCTTCACCATGGGATCCGGGGCCAGCGTGAACTCGTTCTTCGGGATCACGACAATGATCATCTCGATCCCGACAGGCGCCAAGATCTTCAACTGGCTGTTCACCATGTACCGCGGGCGCATCCGCTTTGAAGTCCCCATGCTCTGGACGCTCGGCTTCATGGTCACCTTCGTGATCGGCGGCATGACGGGCGTGCTGCTGGCCGTACCGCCCGCCGACTTCGCGCTGCACAACAGCCTGTTCCTGATTGCGCACTTTCACAACGTGATCATCGGCGGCGTGCTGTTCGGGCTGATGGCCGGCATCACGTACTGGTTCCCGAAGGCGTTCGGCTACAAACTCGATCCGTTCTGGGGCAAATGCTCGTTCTGGTTCTGGCTCGTGGGCTTTTACGTGGCCTTCATGCCGTTGTACGTGCTGGGCCTGATGGGCGTGACGCGCCGCGTGAACCACTTTGAAGACATGTCGCTGCAGATCTGGTTCCAGATCGCGGCCTTCGGTGCGCTGCTGATCGCATGCGGCATCGCCAGCTTCATCATCCAGCTCGTGGTCAGCTACCGCCGCCGCGACCAGTTGCGCGACACCACCGGCGATCCTTGGGATGGCCGCACGCTCGAATGGTCCACCTCGTCGCCGCCGCCCGTCTACAACTTTGCATTCACGCCGCGGGTGCATGACCTGGACGCCTGGTGGCAGATGAAGCAGCATGGCTACCAGCGTCCGCAGCAGGGCTTCATTCCGATTCACATGCCGAAGAACACCTGGGCGGGCATCGTGCTTGCCGGGATCAGCGTGGTGCTGGGCTTTGCCCTGATCTGGCACATGTGGCCGCTGGTGGTGTTGTCGTTCGCGGCGCTGATCCTCGTGTCGATCATCCATACCTTCAACTACAAGCGCGACTACTACGTGCCGGCCGCTGAGGTCGTCGCCACGGAAGACGCCCGTTCAAGGCTGCTAGCGCAACATGTCTGATACCCTCGCCCACCCCATGCCCGGCGGCGCCGCGCCGTCCCAGGAACCGGTCTTCTACGTTCCTGGCGAACATCATCCCAAGAACGGTACGCTGCTTGGGTTCTGGGTCTACCTGATGAGCGACTGCCTCATCTTCGCGTGCCTGTTTGCGGTCTACGGCGTGCTGGGCCGCAGCTTCGCGGCGGGCCCGTCCGGCGCGGACCTGTTCGACCTGCCGCTGGTGGCCGTGAACACATCGCTGCTGCTGCTGTCGTCCATCACCTACGGGTTCGCGATGCTGGAGATGCGGCGCAACCGCATCGGCGCGACGCAGTTGTGGCTGGCAGTGACCGGCATCCTTGGCCTGGGCTTTCTGTCGCTGGAAATCTACGAGTTCTGGCACCTGATCCATCAAGGCGCCGGCCCCCAACGCAGCGCCTTCCTGTCGGCGTTCTTCACGCTGGTCGGCACGCACGGGTTGCACGTGACGTTCGGCATCGTGTGGCTGGTGACGCTGATGCTGCAGGTGCGCATGCACGGCCTGATCCCTGAAAACCGCCGCCGCCTGATGTGCCTGTCGATGTTCTGGCACTTCCTGGACCTGATCTGGGTGGGCGTGTTCACCTTCGTGTATCTGATGGGAGTGCTGCCATGACGTCGCACATGGATAACCTGGCCGACACCGGCCACGGCGGCCACCACGGCCACGATCATCACGATGGCCACCATGACGATGACGACGGCGCCGGCCACGGCACCTTCAAGAGCTACATGACCGGCTTCGTGCTGGCGGCCATCCTGACGGCCATTCCGTTCTGGCTGGTCATGGACCGCGTCATCGACAGCTCGCGGGTCACCGGCCTGGTGATCCTGGCCTTTGCCGTCGTGCAGATCGTGGTCCACATCATCTACTTCCTGCACCTGGACACCAAGTCCGAAAGCGGGTGGAACATGTTGGCGTTAATATTCACGCTCGTGCTGGTCGTCATCACGCTCAGCGGATCCATCTGGATCATGTACCACTTGAACTCCAACATGATGCCCATGTCCCCGCATGACATGCGCAAGATGCCCTGATGGCTGTAGTCAAAGACATTTCTTCACGCGACACCTCCCGTAATCCGCGCAGCAAGGCAACCCTGGTCATCCTGGGGTTGCTGGCTGTTGCCATCTTCGCCGGGCTTTGCGCCCTGGGAACCTGGCAGGTACACCGGCTGGCCTGGAAGCGCGCGCTGATCGCGCAGGTGGATCAGCGGGCCCACGCCCCCGCCACGCCCGCCCCCGGCAAGAACGAATGGGCGCAGTTGACGCAGGACAACGCCGAATACCGCCACGTCACCGCGTCCGGCACTTACCACTTCGACAAGCAGACGCTGGTGCAGGCCGCCACCGAACTGGGCAGCGGCTATTGGGTCATGACGCCGCTGCAACTGGCGGACGGCGGCACCGTGCTGGTGAACCGAGGCTTCGTGCTGCCGGCATGGCGCAAGGACGCGGCCAATAGCGCCCAGCCGCCGGCGCCGGGCCAGGTCACGGGATTGCTGCGCATGGGCGAACCGGCCAGCGGCTTTCTACGCAACAACGACCCGGCCGCCAACCTCTGGTATTCACGCGATCTGCCCGGCATCGCGGCGGCGCGCGGACTTGCCGACGTGGCGCCCTACTTCATCGACGCCGATGCGGCATCCAGCCCCGGCAAGGATCCCGCCCGGGAGCCGGTGGGCGGGCTTACGATGATCAACTTCCCGAACAACCATCTGACGTACGCCATCACCTGGTATGCGCTGGCGCTGATGGTGATCGTGGGCGTGGTGATCTTCGTGCGCGAGGAAAAACGCGCGCGCCGGCCGGGCTGACCTGCTGGCACGCAAACATAACGGCGCCCCTCAAGGCGCCGTTACTGTTTCCAGGACGGTGTCAGACACCCGGCGAAGATGCCGTCAGCTTGGGGAGCGGAGCAGTGGGTGTCAGACACCTTGGGTCCGCTCTGCAAGGTGTCTGAGACCCGTCAGCAACGACCGTCAAGTTGAGCAGGCGCCACAAGGGTGTCTGACACCTTGCCCCACGAAGACCGGTCTCGCCAGCAACAACGGCGCCCAAAGGGGCGCCGTTGTCGTTTGATCTGCCGGCAAACACCTGCGGGATCAGCAGGCCGGCCAGCGGATGCTGCCGGGTTCGGGACACACCCACGATCCCTGCAGCCGCGCCCGGATTTCCGCCAGGCTTTGTTCCACCAGCAGCTCGCCATCGCGGAACACCGGCGCCAGCGCGCCGCCCGCCGCCTGCTCGGGCGTCTGCTGGTCGTGCAGCACGAAGCCGTCCGGCGTCTCGTCCACGCGCAGCAAACCCTTGGCGGACTTCTTCACGCCGGAATCGGTGACCGGGTCCTTGACCAGTTCCTGCGGCTCGCCGTTGACCTCGGCGTACGTGGCCTTCAGCGCCCAGCCGAAGGTGTCGCGGGTCAGGTACTGATAGGTGTACGACCCGATGCCCAGCACCACGTTGCCCGACGCAAAGCCCTTGCGTTCCAGGCGCACCAGGATGTCGCGCGCCCGCGTCAGCGTGATGGAATCGCCGTAGATCAGGCCGACGTGCGGATCCAGCAGCTTGTAGCCGCGATCGGTCTCTACGCCGCCGAACGTGTCCCACAGGCATTGCACAGCGCCCTTCACCTCGGGCGCGCGCAGCGTCTGCTGGGCGCTGGCGTCCTCGCCCAGCAGCCAGTACGTCCCCGTGGCCGCATCGCGCACGGCCTCGAAGCCCGCGGCCTGCGCCGCTTGCAGGGCAGCGCGGTCCTGCACGCCCGGCACATCCGTGCAGAAGTAGCCGGTCAGGATCTTCACGGGGTCGCCGGAATCAGGACGGAACACGACCTTGGCGTTGCCCAGCGCATCCGGCTGGCGGCTCATGATCTCGGACTTGAGCGCCGCGGCAAAGTCCGTCACCACCTGCCAGAAGTCCCAGGTGTCAGACACCACCGACACGATGCCCGCCGGATACACCTGCTTGACCAGGCGGCGGATGGTCTCGATCTCGCCTTCCTTGCTGCCCAGGCACATCACGGAGTGCTCTGTCGCGGGCACCGAGCCGCCGATGAGTTCCCGGTCGGAATCCGCGTTGTAGATGTCTTCCAGGTAGTCGATGGCCGGGATCGTGTCGGTGCCGGTGAAGGACAGCAGGTGACCCGCGCCGCACTTGCGCGCGTCGTACAGGCCGGCCATGCCGCGCATCGAAAAGTCGTGGCCCTGCCAGTCCACGAACGCCATCGGACTGCCGGTCAGTTGCGCGAAATAGGTCAGCAGCTTGCGGTATTCGAAGGCGATGGTGGCGACGGTGGACGGCTTCCAGGACTCGCAGCTGAACAGGGTTTCGATGTAGGTCACCAGCCAGGCGAATTCCGGCCGGGTGTTGATGAAGGTGACTGGCGGCACGCGGATGTCGACGCGCGCGCCTTCGGGCACCGAGCGGATTTCCAGCGGCAGGTAACCCAGGTCGTGCAGCGCCTGCAGGTGATCCACCGTGACGGCGCCCTTGCCCAGGGCGTTGTCCACGCGGCGTTGGTACTGGCGCACGGCCGTGGTGGCGGGTTTGGCGAAGAACTCGCGGTTGAACAGGCCGATCAGGATTTCCTTGATGAAGCCCTGCAGGCCGAACCAGACGATCTTCTCGTCGAACAGTTCCGGTAGCACCGGCGCCAGGCGCGCCGAACGCGGCGTGAAATTGGCCAGGATCTTGTTCGTGCCCTTGGGGTACTGGAACGGGTGGCCGGTCTTGTAGAAATCCGCCTGCAGGAAGGGATTCAGGCCGTTCTTGAGCGCGGGGGCCAGGGTGTCGGGGGCATTCATGGCGGGTTCCTTCTTAGTTGACCAGCATTGTTCGTTGACCGGAATTCTCAGTTGACCAGCACGGCGGCGGCGCCGGGCGCGGCGGCCGCTTCCGTGCGGGTCCAGTCGTAGGCGGTGAAAATCTCTGCGTAACGGGCCTTCAGTTCCGTCAGGCCCTTGCTGAAGATGCCGTGCGTGACATACAGGTAGAGCGGCTGGCGGGTCTTGCCGGCCAGGGCGGCGGCCAGTTCCAGGAATGTGCGTCCGCCGTCGCAGATGTCGTCGACGACCAGCAGTGGCTGGTCCGGGATATCGTCGGGCACGCGGGTTTCAGTGATGCGGCCGGTCTGCGGGTCGCGGACCTTTTCCGCGTAGCGCACGTCCGCGACGCCCAGTGCCTTGGCCAGCGCCTGCACCCGCTTGCGAGCGCCGGCGTCCGGGGCCATCAGCGTGACGCCCTGGGCAAAGGCCGACGCGGCCAGCGCATTCTTCAGGAACGCGGCGGCGTCGACCACCCGCACCCGCTGCAACAGCGCCGGCGTGACGTCGCTGTGCGGTTCCACGATGGTGACGGTGGCGTACTGCTGGTCGTTGATGAGCTTGCAGAACACGGAGGCGCCCAGCGCCTCGCCCGGGTTGCAGACGCGGTCCTGGCGGGCGTACGGCACGTAAGGCATGTCCAGATGCACGGGCGCGGCGGGGTTCAGGCGGCGCAGCGCGTCGGTCAGCAGCAGCAACTGCATGATGTCGTCGGCCGACTTCAGCAAGGCGTGGATGCGGAATTCGCGCGCGGCGTCGGCTTGTTCGCGCAGGCCGGCGGGAATGGTGACCTGCATCTCGCCGCCCGGAAACCGGAACGCGGCCGGCGTATCGGTCGTGCGTTGCCCTTCAATGACTGCGGTGATGGTGAACATGTTCGCCCCTTAGTGGCATTTCAAAACTAAGTGGCGCCAGTATAAGCTCACTTATTGTCGTTATGCAACTATCTTTGCATTGGAAAGGTAGCGGCCTCGGCATCAGCCGACGCTACGATCGAAAAACGTGAAATCCTTCAACCGGTAAAGGCGCGCCGGGCGCTGCGCGCCTCCGACCACTTCGTCGGTGGCCTCGAGCGCGCCCCACGCCTCCATCTTGCGGCGGAAATTGGACTTCTCCAGCCGGGTCTGCAGGATCGCCTCGTAGGTGTGCTGCAGTTGGGTCAGCGTGAAGCGCTCGGGCAGCAGGAAGAACGGCAGCGTGGAATAGGTGGACTTGCTGCGCAGCCGATCCACGGCCGCCGTGACGATGTCGGCGTGGTCGAACGCCAGCGGCGGCAATGCGTCCACGCTGACGAAACGAAACGCCGCGCGCGTGGCGGCGGCCAGTTCGGCGGCGGGCACCAGCGCCACATAGGCCACCGACAGCGACCACTGCCGGGGATCCCGGTCCCGGCCGGAGAACACCTGCAATTGCTCCAGATAGCGCGGCTCGAAGCCGGTCTTGTCGCGCAACACCCGCCGGATGCTGTCTTCGGTGGACGTGTCCTCGTCGGCGTGCACCACCCCGCCGGGCAGCGCCATCGCGCCTTGATAGGGCTCGCGGTCGCGCTGGTGCAGCGCGACTTCCAGACCGGTTTCGCGCAGGGTGAGAAGGACGGCGTCGACGGTGACGAGCGGCTGGGGGTAGTCCAAGGCGCGGCTTCCAGGAGTTCAGGTTTTGGGCAAGATGCCACTATGAGGCGGCGCGGTCAAACCGGCACCCCTCGCCCCCCGCGGGCTCACCCAAGTGCGTCACTAGAAAGTGTTCGAATTTTGCCAAGAATTGACGGCGGATAACGACAATTAACGCATTGTTCTACACTATGCGCCGAGGAACACCGTCGGGTTGATTGCCTGGCGTCGTGTTCCTTTTGCTTTTCTTCAACTGCTACACAGGAGTTTTCCGGATGAAAAAGACGCTGCTCGCCGCGGCAATGCTGGCTTCTTTCGCAGGCGTTGCCCAGGCAGAACCGTCAGTCACTCTTTACGGTGTCATCGACACCGGCCTCGGCTACAACAAGATCAAGGGCGATGGCTACAGTGGTTCCAAAGTCGGCATGATCAACGGCATCCAGGCCGGCTCCCGCTGGGGCCTGCGCGGATCCGAAGATCTGGGCGACGGCCTGCGCGCCGTCTTCAAGCTGGAAAGCGGCTTTGACTCCGCCAACGGCGGCCGCGGCCAATCCGGCCGCCTGTTCGGCCGCCAAGCCACCATCGGTCTGGCCAACGACGCCTGGGGCTCGCTGGAATTCGGCCGCCAAGCCACGGTCGGTTCCAACTACCTGGCCGACATCGATCCCTTCTACACCAGCTACACCCAATCCAACCTGGGCCTGGGTTTCAGCGCGGCCAACACCATGCGCTGGGACAACATGGTCATGTACCGCACCCCGTCGGTGAACGGCTTTGAATTCGCCATTGGCTATTCGTTCAATGCGGACGACACCACGGCGGACCAGACGGGCTTCCGCACCGCGGACAACACGCGCGGCATCACCACCGGCCTGCGCTACGTGCAGGGTCCGCTGAACGTGACGCTGACGTACGACCAGTTGAACGGCGCCAACCGCAGCACCATCGACAATGGCGCCACGCCGCGTCAGTACGCCTTGGGCGCATCGTATGACCTGGAAGTGGTCAAGCTGGCTGCCGCTTACGGTCGCACCACCGACGGCTGGTTCGTCGGCCAGGACCTGCCGGCCGGCACGCCGTTCAGCGATGAATTTGGCACCAACCGCTTCGTGGACGGCTTCAAGGCCAATTCCTACATGTTGGGCGCCACCTTCCCCGTGGGCGCTTCCGGCAGCCTGTTCACCTCGTGGCAGCACGTGGCTCCGTCCAACGACAAGCTGACGGGCGGCGACGCCAACATGAACGTCTACAGCGTGGGCTACACCTACGACCTGTCCAAGCGCACCAACCTGTACGCCTACGGTTCGTACGGCACGGACTACGCGTTCATCGACGGTCTGAAGAGCACCGCCGCCGGCGTGGGCATCCGCCACCAGTTCTAAAGTTGTCCCGGGCCGGCCGCCCTGCGGCGCCGGCCCATCTTGCCGCCCGGGTGCTACCGCGCCCGGGCGCGCTCCAGCATCTGCACGATTTCCGTCTGCCCGCGCTGACGCGCGTGGTGCAATGGGGTGCGCCCCTCCTTGTCGGGCAGATTCACGTCCGCTCCCCCCTCGATCAGCAACGCCACGATCGCCTGATGGCGCGGTCCGCCGTCGCTCAGGATGATGGCCTCGAGCAGCCCCGTCCAACCGAGCCGGTTGACATGGTTGGGATCCACGCCGGCCGCCAGCAGCCGCTTCACGACCTCGACATGGCCCCGCTCGCACGCGGGAATCAAGGCCGTGCCGCCATAGCGGTTGGTGCTTTTCAGGTCGGCGCCGTGCGACAGCGTTAGTTCAAGGATGTCGCGATAGCCCTGCGCACCCGCCAGCAGATACGCGCTGTCCTGCATGCGGTTCTGGGCGTTCACGTCGGCGCCGGCTTCGATGAGCGCCGCCGCGGCCGGAGCGTGGTTGCCCTGCGTGGCGCGCAGCAGCGGCGTGTTGCCCTGCCCGTCCCGCGTCTCGATCGGCGCGCCCTCGGCCAGCAGCTGGCGCACGCGCGCCGTCTCGCCGCTACCTGACGCCTCCAGCAATTGCGCACCGCGGCCATTCGCGGCCCGATCGTCCGCCGCGGCGCCAAAACCGATTGCGCTCAGCGTCAGCACGACGCAGGCGCGCCAGAAGTTGATGTAAGCCATTGCCGGCAGCCTCCTTGGTGTTATTTGAACGAGCCGCACGGTGATGGGCCGGGCGGGCGCGCTGCCATTATCTCCTTGCCCACGGCCGTGCGAGCGCCCTATGCTCGGTCAGATTCTCGGTGACGTGCAATGCGCAGGAAACACGCGTCCGGCATGATCGGCCTCCCTTACTGATCGCAGCCCCCCCAAGAACTGCCATGCCCTCTCGTTCCGATTCCGAGCTTTCCCCCCTCGTCCGTCCCGCGCGCCTGATGCGCGCCCTGGCTTTGGCTTTGTTGCCGCTGGCCCTGGCTGCCTGCAACGGTGGCGGCGATGACGACGACGATGCCGCCCAGCCGCCGGTCGCCGAAACCCCGGCGCCGCAGCCCGCCCCGGAGCCGGACCCCGAAACGCCTCCGCGCAACACCGCCTATCTGCAGAAAAAGCCGGGCGACGTCATTCAGGTCCGCATCGAGGAACTGCATCCCACGCAGGCCGCGATCGGCTATGACCAGATCTACTACAAGCTCGGCCGCTGGCAAGGCGATTTCGACCGCGCCACCTGGGCGGCCGATCCCGTGCTGCAACTGGATTACCTGAACCGCACAGTCGGCAAGAAGTTCGATGACTACTGCGAGGACGTGGGCGGCGCCGAGCGCGCGCAGAAGTTCCAGAGCATCGCCGAGGCCCGCGCCGCCCGCCTGGACCAGCCCAACACATTCGCGTGCATGGACGCGCCGGGCACGAACACGGCCAACCTGAAGACGGTGGTCGTGGGCTGGGACGGCAATCTGTACCTGACCGACGGCCACCACACGTTCTCGTCGCTGCGCGAGATCTTTGATGGCGGCCCGAAGCTCCCCGTTTGGGTGAAGGTCGACGCCAACTACAGCGACCTTACGACCGCGACGGCCTTCTGGCAGCGCCTGGTGGACGAGCGCCGCGCCTGGCTGCGCGACGGCCAAAACCAGCCGATCACCGTCGACCAGCTGCCCACGCGAGTCGGCCTGCCCCATGCGCAGGAACCGGGCGGCATGCAGGAAGACCGCTACCGATCGCTGGTGTACTTCACGCGTGATATTGCCTACAGCAACGGCAACCTGCCCGAGTTTGCGGAATTCCTGTGGGGCGACTGGCTGCGCCGGCAGGCCGCGGCCGGGCAGCTGCTGGGCCTGGACCAGTACAAGATGCAGGCGCCAGCCACGGCCGCCGAAATCCTGGCGGTCAGTACGCTGAACAAGGACATCCTGCCGACCGGGGCCAACGACAGCTACGCCGCCGCCGTGCGCGATGCGTCGCTGAAGATGAGCGCGTTGACTGACACGGATATCGTGTTCGAAGACCGCGACGCCGCCAGCCTGGGCCGCATCACGCTGGAAGCCAACGCCGCCAGCGGCTCGCCCACCAAGACCGCGCGCGACACGCTGGAAGAGCTGCCGCGCAACGACGTGAAAACGGCGGACTCCACGCCGCGCGGCGCGGGCAAACTGTGGTTCGCCGTCAATTACCGCACCTGCGGCAAGCCCGCGGCCGGCACCTGCTGGGGCTGGTAATGTGAAAAGGCCCGCGCAAGCGGGCCTTTTTGCATGGGGCGGTCAGCGCCTCAGAGCACTTCCTGCGTGTTGTCGGCCTTGGCCAGTTGCTGCATGGCCAGGGCGACTTTCTTGGCGACTTCCAGGCGTTCGGCGGCCGACATGGCGTCGTATTCTTCCTTGGAAATGCCCAGGCTCGCCAGGGCCGCGTAGAACATCTTGTCCTCGATCGACATCCCTGCGTAGTCCATGAATTCCTTTTCGGCCTGCGAGGGTGCGGCCTGCGAGGCGCCGGACACGCCGTGACCCATGGCCGAACGATTGCGCTCGGTGGCGTCGGCGAACGCCGCGCGGAAGCTGGCGCCGGCACTGGCGTTTGCATGTCGGGCGGCCGAGCCGGGCTGGCCGTCGCCGGCGTTGATACCCAGGAAATTCACACTTCTCATGGATGCTCCAAAGGGATTGACGGTCAGGGTGCCAACATACTCCCCGCACTCCCCGCCGGAAGACCCGGTCAGGCGCCCGAACGGCCCGTTTCTCTCCGAATTGCGGCGCGACCATTTTTAGCGCCCTTCGAGTATCTTGTGCCTCTTGCAAATCTTTCAGAGACCCCGCTCATGAGCATCGACACCACCCCCGGCCAACCCGCCGCCGCTGCGCCCGCCGCAGACGCCTTTCTGCAGTTCCTGGTCAACCTGGTCAACAACGGCAGCCAGATCGAAAGCATTGGCGTGACCCTGCAGATGGGCGGCATGCTGGTGTCCGGCTCGATCGTCTCGGGCGCCGAGTACTTCGACACCTTCGCAGCCAGCTTCTCGGGTTCGCTGGCGTCGCTGGACCCCGACACGCGCCAAACCGTGCACGCGTCGCTGGCCGAACTGGGCGACGTGTTCCGCCTGCCTCAGCCCATCGATCCGCTGCCCAACTACATTCACCTGGCCGACGCTCTGTTCTTCACGGCCGACGGCACGCCCATCGCCGGACAGCCGACCCTGTGGCGCGGCCGCACCAGTGCGGTGGATGGCTTCATCCTGGGCCGTTTGCAGTCCGACGCCTCGGCCTGACCCGCATGACGCAACCGGTTTCTCCGCCGATCGAAGGCCAGGACATCGACCGCAAGGCCATGCAGGCCTTCATCGAGACGGCGGCAGGCAAGGCGCTGTCATTTGTGGATTGCGACTTCCAGGAGGCGGATTTTTCCCGCCTGGAGCTGCGCGGCTTTCAGTTCAGCGGCTGCGCCATCGCGGGCGCCTCTTTCCAAGGCGCGGATCTGACCGACACCCAATGGCTCCGCTGCCGCGGCGGCTCGGCCAGCTTTGCGTCGGCGGACGCCAGCGAGGCGACCTTCCAGAGCTGCGATCTGAACAACGCCAACTGGCGCCGCGCGCGGCTGGCCAGCGCCCGGTTCCGCGCTTGCAAGCTGACGGGATCGGACTTCGACGGCATCGCTTGCCTGGGGTGGTCGCTTGAGGAATGCCTGCTGGTCGGGGCCCTGCTGCGCGGCGTGTCGTTTCGAAAGTGCAATCTGCTGCAGTTGGATTTCTCGGACGCGGACCTGTCGGGAAGCGATTTCCGCGAGACGGTGTTTCACGGCGGCAGCCTGCGCAATGCCACGTTGAAAAACGTCCATTTCGAAGGCGCGGACCTGCGGGAAGCGGACCTTGGCGGATTGGATCTGACGGCGGCCGCCCGGCTGGCCGGCGCCACGATTTCCAAGACCCAGGCGGCGGCGTTGCTGGCTGAACTGCGGATCAGCGTGGTCTGACGGGGTTTAGCCGGTCAGCTGTTCAGCCCGGCCGCCGGAAGTACTTGCGCGCCGCCTCGATCTGCCCATGGCAGACGCAGCCGCTCATGTGCTCGTTCACCATGCCCACGGCCTGCATGAAGGCGTGCATGGTCGTCGGCCCCACGAACGTCCAGCCGCGCCGCTTCAGCGCCCGCGAGAGTTCGTTCGACGCCTTGGACGTGGGATTGTTGTCCCAATAGTGCCGGTCCACCGCCGCCGGACGATCCTGCGGCGGCGGCTCATGCGCCCAGAGCCAGCCGGCCAGCGAGCCGGTCTCGTCGGCCAGTTCGCGCGCGCGCTGCGCATTGTTGATGGCCGACACGATCTTGGCGCGGTTGCGCACGATGTCCGCATTGGTCATCAGGCGCTCGACGTCGCGCTCGGTGTAGCGCGCCACCCGTTCCATGTCGAAATCGTCAAAGGCTTCGCGAAACGCCTCGCGCTTGCGCAGGATGGTGATCCACGCCATGCCGGCCTGAAAACCTTCCAGACAGATTTTTTCGAACAGGCGCCGGTCGTCAACAACCGGCCGGCCCCATTCATGATCGTGATAGTCCGGCATGGAAGGCTGCCAAAAGCAGCGCGGCTTGCCATGGTCGTCGACGATCAGGCCGGTGTCGGGGATGGTGACTTCCGGGCTGGCCTGATGTCCGTCCGCCTGCTCGGCAGCCTTCATGGCTTGCGGGGCACCGGGCAGCTCGTGTCGCCTTCCTCGCAGGCGAGATACGCGCGCAATTCCTTGGTACGAGCCTTCGTGAGCTTGTCCAGACACATGCTCAACACCATCGGATAGGCGCTGCCGCCCGTCACGCCTGTTGACGAAAACGCGCATTCGGCATCGCGAAAGAACAGCCACGCTTTCTGCGCCGCCTGCAGTTGCGTCAAGGCGTCCTTGCTGTCCTTCAGGCGCTCCGTCGCTTCCTTGTACGCCGCGTTCAACTCGGCGTCGGACTGGCGATACGCCTGATCCGCGCACAGGTTCATGTCGGTCTGGGTGGACGCCTGGTCACACTTGAGCACTTGGGCCTGCGCCCCCGCTGCAAGCAGGAGCGCGGCGGCGGCAAAAACAATACGCATGTTAGTTCCTCCTTATCCGGTGGGTGGGTTTGGGGTGGGTCAACGCTTGGGGGAAAGTGTCGCATGGATGCCGGCGCGGCGCAGCGCGGCTGTCCGTCGCCTAAGATAGCCCCCATGAAGATCCAACTGCTTTCCGACTTGCATCTTGAAACCGATCCCACCTTTGTGGCACAGCCGTTGGCGGGCGCCGACCTGCTCGTGCTGGCCGGCGACATTGGCTCGTACCGTCAGGGTTCGCGGCTGGAACGGGACGACTTCGGCCTGGGCGACTATTCGCCGCGCCACGGCTGGCCAACGCCCGTCCTGTACGTGCCGGGCAACCACGAATACGACAACGTGGATTTCGACGAGACACATGCGCGCCTGCAAGACCTGTGCAACGCGCTGGACATCCAGTGGCTGGAACGGGAGACGGCAGTCATCGGCGGCGTGCGCTTCGTCGGCACGACCTTGTGGACGGACTTCGACGCGCTTGCGGCGCCGGACGACACGATGGGTGATGCGCTGAAAAAGCGTGCCAAGGCGTTCAGGGCGGCGGACTTCTATCTGGAGAAAGCCGAGATGCGCCGCCATGGCGCGCCCTTCATGGCCGAGCAGATGCGCGAGCAGGGTCTGGCCTGTCAGCAATGGCTGGACGCCGCCCTGCGCGTGCCGTTCGACGGCACGACGGTGGCCGTCACGCACTTCGCCCCCACATTGGCCAGCGCCGATCCGCGTTACGGCGTCACACCGGGCACGGCGGGCTTTTGCAATGCGCTGGATGGGTTGCTGCCGCTGGCCGACGTGTGGATCCACGGGCATCTGCATTGTGCGCAGGATTACGTGAAGGATGGCTGCCGGGTGATTGCGAATCCGCTGGGGTATGCGAAGAAGGGGGAACAGGCGGATTATGCGCCGGAGAAGTTGTGGGAAGTACCGGTGCGTCGACAGATGTGAATGCGGGGTCTGGGGGGATTACGACGGGCGGATTCTCGCTTGCGTGGCCAGAACCGTTGCTCGCACGCTCTGATTTTGCGACTAGCAGCCGGCCTTTTATCGCTCGTGATCAGAATCCTTGCATGACTCAATTGGCGACGTGAAGCGCGCGAAATACTGGTGCCTTGTGTGGGCGCTAAACCGCGCTTGTGCACTGATGCACACATCGACTCGACTGAATTTGCCCGTGATTTCCACGCCTCCGCGATTGACGAATGGCGTGCTGACCTCAATCCACGATTCCGGCGACGCGAACATCGTGGTCGAGAATCTGACTGACTCGCCGGGATGAATGGTTTCCCTCGTGAGGCGATGGTTGTCATTGAAGTAAACCACCACAGGCGCTGCGGCGTCCTGCGCATAGTGGAGTACAACAGTAGGCGTCAGCGAGCCCCAAAGGACGAGACTTGCACACAACCCTCCTAGCACGGCAAGCAGGATGCAAATTGACCTTTCGAGACTCCGCATATTTCGCCTAACGCTTGCGTTCACAGTCGTGCAATTCTTTTGAACTTCCCCGGCTGTTTCCCCAAGGCAACGGTACAGCTTCAACGGTTCCAAGCAGGATGTCCGGGGTCAGCGCATGAGGTTTGACGTCTGTATACAAGTCACACTCCAACTGAATTGAAATGTGATCCGGCCTATCATCTGCGCTGGCGGGCCAATTGCCATTTTCGGGATGATTCTGCATGGTCGGCATTCGGCGTCTGGCCAACGCCCCCAAAGTGTCATGCAATGCCTGAGCGATCCCTGCTCCGTTAATCAGTTCATCAGGGGTGAATCCGACCGCCACACCAACATAGCCGTAATGAATGTTCGACCAAATGTCGTAGAAATATTCATAGGCGCCAGATTTGTGCCAGCCTGAATTCCAAACATCTTTAAGCATTTTTTGCAGCACCGGCTTGTGATCCCACGGCTGCCCAGGTCCGACAATATCGGCCCAAAGTGCATATGCGCGGAGTTTTTCTTCGGCCAGCGCCTCCACGTAGGTAGGGCGCGAAGATAGTTTTCCGTACCAAGGAGATTCGCGCCACTGCTTGTGATATGCCCCAAGGTCGAAGTGATTCGAGTCATGAATTTGCCGCCCCCGAATCGAAAAAGGATTGGTCTTCATCTCTCGAACGATGTACTCGGCAGGGATCATTGCCGTGTCCGCGTGTTCACAACCAATCTGCCGCACGCTGTTGGACAGCAGCCAATCTGACCCTGCTCCGCCCTCAGAAAAGCCTTTTGAGAGAGCGCCCCCATTGCTGGAAACTCGAGCGGTGCCACTCGCATCCGGAATCACCAATGCAATATTCTGACTGGCGATCAACGTTGCCCCGCAGGCCGTCCTCATCCCCTCAATGGCGACGTATCCATCGTCGATAGCGAAGCTCCCAACCCCCTCTACGATGGGGAATACCCCCTTGCATTTAGGGCAGTCCACCATGTGGCCCAGGCCTGCTGCCGCTCGGCCGTCGATGTCGTAGGACGAAAACCCCTCCAACACCGTTCCGCCATGGGTCGTCTTGTCACCAACACGAATGATCGGGCGCGCTGTCATCATTGCTCCAGGCAATTACTGATGCGCGAAAGTCTGAGCGTGGCAGAAACCGACTTGAATCAAATAAACGTGAAAATCGTCTGACGCACTTTCACCCGGTGATGCAACGCACGACTTGAAGCCGTCCACCTTGAAACATGCATGCCAGCGGTTGCCTTCCAGGAAAAGCCCCGGACAAACAAAAAGCCCACTGCAATCGCAAGTGAGCTTTTCGGATGTCGACCTCCAAGGAGATCAACCGCTTTCCATCAGGCCGCGAACGTCTTTCCCGTCCTGCCCCGAACGCCTCAAGGCGCCGGATTCGGATGACGCACGTGAATCTGGTTGATCGCGTCCAGCACCTCAGCCGGCAACGTCACATCAACACTGTCGATGTTTTCCTTCAACTGTTCCAGCGACGTCGCGCCGATCAGGTTGCTGGTGACGAACGGGCGTTGATTCACCCACGCCAGCGCCAGGTGCGTCGGCGAAATCCCATGCGCGCGTGCCAATTCCACGTATTCGCGCGTGGCGGCTTCGGCCTGGGGGTTGCTGTAGCGGGTGAAGCGCGAGTACACCGTCAGGCGCGCGCCGGCCGGCTTGGCGCCATCCAGGTACTTGCCGCACAGCATGCCCATCGCCAACGGCGAATACGCGAGCAAGCCCACGCCTTCGTGGTGCGTGAATTCCGACAGGCCGATCTCGTACACGCGGTTCAGGAGGCTGTAGGCGTTCTGGATCGACGCGATGCGCGGCAGGTCGGCGTTCTGGGCATGGCGCAGGAACTGGCTGACGCCCCACGGGGTTTCGTTGGATACGCCCACGTGGCGCACCTTGCCGGCACGCACGAAGTCCTGCAGCACCGACAGCGTCTCTTCGATCGGCACGGTGTGCTCGTCTTCGACCCACGGGTAGTTGAGCTGGCCGAACGTCGCGGTGGTGCGGTCGGGCCAATGCAGCTGATACAGGTCCAGATAATCCGTCTGCAGGCGCTTCAAGCTGGCGTCCAGGGCTGCGGTCAGGTTCTTGCGGTCCAGGAAGGTCTTGCCGTCGCGGATGTGGCCGGGGCGCTTCGGATCGCGCACGGGGCCGGCCACCTTGCTGGCCAGCACGATGTCCTGACGGCGGCCGGTCTTGGCCAGCCACGTGCCGATGTACGTTTCGGTCAGCCCCTGGGTCTCGGGCTTGGGCGGCACAGGGTACATCTCGGCCACGTCGACCAGGTTGACGCCGCGCTCCAGCGCGTAGTCCAGTTGCTGATGCGCGTCGGCTTCGGTGTTCTGCTCGCCCCAGGTCATGGTGCCCAGCCCGATCAGGCTGACATCCAGGTCGGTACGGCCGAGTTTGCGGTATTTCAAGTTCTGCTCCGTGCGGGTCTTGGGGTTGGGATGCGACACCTTACTCCAAGATGTTGGCGTTTCGCTGACAGGATCGGCCTGGGGGCCGGCCGATCCTGCCGGCGCGCCCGCCCTTAGAACGTTCCCCGCAACGTCAGCATCGCATTGCGCGGCGTGCCGTAGACGTTGTTGCCGTTCAACGTGCCCACCTGCTGGTAGTAGACGCGGTCGGTCAGGTTGTTGACGTTCAGCGTCATGTTCCATTGCGGCGTGAGCTGGTAGCGCACCATGGCGTTCAGGATGGCGTAGCCGCCCTGGTTGAAATCGAACGGCGCGAAGGCGCCGCTCGCATCGCGCGCCGTGCCGGACACGTAGCTTGCGCTTTGGATGAGCATGCTGCCGCCCACCGTCCACTTGGTCCAGTCGCCCGGCAAGCGATATGCCGTCGCCAGCTTGAACAGGTGCTTGGGCGTCACGCTGCTGTAGACGCTGTCGGTGCTCTTGTCCTTGGTGGTGTTGAACGTGTAGCCCGCGGTCATCTGCCAGCCCGTGGCGAGCTCGCCGCTGAACTCGACATCGACACCCCGGCTCACCACCTTGCCCTGCGCCGTGTAGCAGCAGGCTCCGTCATAGGCGCTGCTGCTGCTGTCGTAACGGGGATCAAGGACCGCGGTGCCGGTGCGTTCGACGTTGAACAGGCTTAGCGTGGCATTGGCGGCGCCGTCGAACAGTTCGCCCTTGATGCCGGCCTCGAAGCTCTTGCCCTTGATGGGCGGCAGCGAACTGCCCGGCGGCGGGCCTTGCATGACCAGCGGCTGCGGCTTGTAGATGGCCGAATAGCTGCCGTAGACGGACCATTGGTTGTTCAGGTCGTAGATCAAGCCGCCGTATGGAGTGATCTCGGTGGATTCCTTGAACTGGGCATCCTGGAAAAGTTGCCAGTCCGCCGCGCCGCGCTTGGTGCGGATGAGCTGCGAGAACTCGTAACGGCTGACGCGGGCGCCGGCCACGACGCTCAGGCGGTCGGTGGGATGCAGGCGCAGCAGGGCGTACCCGCCGACCTGTTCCTGGCCCCACGGGCCGTAATGCGCGCTGTAGTTGTAGTCCGCGTCCGTCCTGCTGGGATTCCACGAGCCCGGGTTGAACGGATCGACGGGATCCTTGTAATTGATCGCGAGGTTGGAGTTGACCCAGTCGCTACGCACGCGCTGCCAGTCCGCGCCCACCACGAATTCGTGCGTCTGGCCCAGCAGATCGAAGGCGCCGCTGAGGTTGGCGTCCACCATGTCCTGCTTGTTCTCGGAGTTGGCGCGGCCGGCGCCCCACGTCAGTCCCTTGTAGGTGATGGGATCGACGGAACCGGAGGTGTAGTTCCAGATGCGATCGGTCTTCTGGTCGGTATGCGTCGCGTTGAGCTTGGCGATCCAGCCATTGCGGAACCGATGCTCCAACTGGCCGAACACTTCCCAGCGATCGGTGTCGTCGTACGCCCAGGGTTGCGATAGGTTCGCGCTGCGCGACAGGCCCAGATCGGCGCCGTTGCTGTAGCGCGGCAGTGTCGGCGGCGCGCCGTCATTGTTGATCTGGCTGTAGTTGCCGCCCACGGTCAGCAGCGTATCGGGACCGAGGTCGGCTTCCAGCACGCCGTACAACGCGGGCCGCTCGGTGCTGCGGTGATCGATGTAGGAGCCGCTCTTCTGATAACTGAACACCCCGCGGGCGCGCACCTTGCCGTTTTCGGTAAGCCGGCCACTGGCGTCGATCTCGCTGCGGTAATCGTCCCAACTGCCGGCGCCCAGCGTCACCTTGAGCTGATCCTGCGCCAGCGGCTTTTTGCGCACCAGATTGATGATGCCGCCGGGATCGCCCACGCCGCCCAGCAGGCCCGAGGCGCCGCGCATGACTTCCACGCGGTCGTAGAAGGCCATCTGCTGCTGCGGATCATAATTGTAGGAGCCCAGCGCCAGCGGTGCGCCGCCGTCGAGCTGCATGCTGGTGATGGCGAAACCGCGCGAAAAGAAGTCCACGCCGTTGTACGTGATGCCGGGCACGGCGAGCAGGGCCTGGCGCACGTCGGTGATGTTCTGGTCTTCCATCTGCTGCCGGGTCACGACCGAGACGGATTGCGGAATCTCGCGAAAGCTCTGCTCGGTCTTGGACGCGATGCTGGTGATGCGCGTCGTGTAGGAACCAGTGTTCTCCGTCATGCTGCGCCGTTCCGCCATGCCGATGACGGTGACCGCGTCCAGCACGTCGGCGCCGCCTGCCGACAGCAGGTAGCGATCGCCCTCACGCCGATACTGCAAGCCGCTGCCCTTGAGCAGCGCAGCCAGCGCCTGATCGGCGGTGAAGCTGCCGCGCAGCGCCGGCGCGGCCTTGCCGGCCACGAGGTCCGGCGCGAACAGGATCTGCAGCCGCGTCTGCTCGGCCAACTGGAGCAGCGCTTCGGACAGGGGTTGCGGAGCGATGTCGACCTGGACCGCGGCGGGCTGGGCGTGAACCGGGGAAGCGCCCAGTCCGCCGGCCAAGGCCAGCGCGACCGACAGCGCCAGGCTGCCCACGGTCAATCTGGCCGGCAAGGGACGCCTGCGCGGCGCATGAAGGGTGATACGGGAATGTGGATTCAAGACAGGACTCGTTCGATGATTGCAGCGGGCGCTTTGCGCCCGATCCCTTGGCCAAGGATCGTGACGGGCCGGACGGGTGCAAATCGGCGGCCTGCCATGTACTACGAATCAGCGAGCAAAAGTCCTGAATGATTTCCGCGGCACAATTGTTTCTGTTTGAAACAACGCAGCATCAGGCCGATTCCGGCTTGAGATCCAGCAGGATTCCGCCTGCCGGCAGGCGGTGCAGCACGACGGGCAGCACGCCCGGCAGACCCTCTACGATGCCTTCGGGATCATCAAGCCTGAACGAGGCGGTCAGGCGGAGCCTGCCGACGCGATCGTTGGCCAGCCGCAAGGGTTGCTGCAGATAGCGGTTGAGCTCTTCGACCACGGCCGCCAAGGGCGCATTGCGAAACACCAGCCGGCCGTTGACCCACGCCAGTTCGGCAGCGAGGTTGACGGCCTGCGGGCCCGGCTGGCGGCCGTCGCTGTCAACGAGCGTGCCCTGCCCCGCGCTCAACAGGTTGCGGCTGCGATGCCACCAGGGTCCGCTGCGGACCTGCACCGCGCCCTGTTGCACCGCCACGTGCACGTCCTGCGCGCCCCGCCGGACGTTGAATCGCGTGCCGGTGACCTGAACGGTTGCGGGACCGGCTTCCACGTAGAAGGGCCGAGCGGCATCGGGCCTGACGTCGAACAGCACCTCGCCGCGCGTGAGCGTCACGACCCGTCTGTCCTCGAAGAACGCCACGGCAGCCTGGGTGTCCGTATTGAGTTCAAGCACGCTTCCCTCGGCCAGGGACACGCTGCGCCGTTCGCCCTTGCGCGTGGACCATTGGGCGGCGTATTCCGGCCGGCCGGGCCCGCCGCCGAAAGTGAAAGCGGCGGCGCCCGCGGCGCCCGCGCAAAGCAGCACGGCGCCGGCGCGCATTGCCCTGCGACGCCCCAGATTCGGACGTTCGGGCAGTTCTCCTCCGTACAGCCGGCGAACCGCGTCGTCGGGCATCGCCAGGACTGCGCGGCTCACCATCTGCTGCGCCTGAAACTCGGCCTCGTGTTCAGGCCGGGCGCGCCGCCATGCCAGCAACTCGGCATGCTCGGCAGCGCTCATGTCGCCAGCGTGCAGGCGCGCGGACCAGCGGATCGCCTCGGCGGCGACGGGACTATCGCCAATCATGGGGATTCAAGGCGGCCCGCACATGCTGGCATGCCTGCATCACGTAACGCTCGATGCTGTTGACGGATAGCGCCAGCGTCACGGCGATCTCGCGGTGCGTCCAGCCTTCGATCCGGTTCAGCACATAGGCGCGCCGGCAATTCAGCGGCAGTTGCACCAGTGCGGCCTCGACGGCGGCCATCAGTTGCCGCGCCCGAACGGTCGCCTCGGGGCTGGGCACGCAGGGCTGGTCCTGCTCGGGCAGATCCTGCCACGCGATATGCGTATTGCGCGTATCCCGCCGCCACGCGTCGATGCGCCGATGCGCCGCCGCGCGGAACAGGAAGCGCCGGGCGTGTTCGACCGTCGTCACGTCGCTGCGCGACAACAATTGCTCGATGGCATCGTGCGCCGCGTCCTCCGCATCGCTGCGATTGCCGAAGCGATGCGCGAACGCCTGCATGAACTCGCCATACAACGCGAGCCAGCCGGAAAGCTGGGAGTGAGCCTGAGACATGTCGGATGCGGGATCGAAAGCAATCGGCAATTATTGCAAATCATTATCATTTCTTCAAACCTGATACGTGCGCAATACGTGGCAAGCGCGCCGCACATACTTTGGCTGACTCTTGTCGCCGCGGGGCAATCGGCATACTCTGGACCGCCCCATCCGCGCCAGGAAAAACCATGCTCAGGGAACTCGACGAGGTCATCCTCTTTTTCGTCGTGCTCATCATTTTCCTGGGCGTCATCGAGGTCGGCTACCGCCTTGGCCGCCGGCTGCGCAAGCCGGCCGACGAGGCCGCCAAGACGCACATCACCGCGCTGCAGACCGCCCTGCTCGGCCTGCTGGCCCTGCTGCTGGGGTTTACGTTCGCCATGTCGGTCACACGATTCGAAACGCGCAAGAACCTGGTGCTGGAAGAGGCCAACGCGATCGGCAACGCCTACTGGCGGTCGCAGCTCATCCCCGCCGAGCACCGGCCGGTGGTGGCAAAGATGTTGCATGAATACACGTCGGCGTCGCTGGACTACCACTTGGCCGACCAGGATTCGCCGCGTTTCGCCACCGCGAACGCCACTGCGCGCCGCATCGAACGCCAGATCCGGGCGGCGGTGGCGGCGCGGGCCGAGAATCCGCCCTCCATCTCCACGATCATGTTCATCCAGGCCATCAACGAGATGGCGCAGATCAACGAAAAGCGCCGCGTCGCGCTGGAAAACCACGTGCCCGAGCCTGTGTACTACCTGCTGTTCATCGTGGCGGGCGGTTCGATGGGCTATATCGCGTACGGCACGGGCCTGTGCGGACGGCGCCGGCCGATTTCCACGGGGATGTTTGCCGCGCTGATTGCCCTGGTGCTGACTTTCATTCTGGACATCGATCAGCCGGGCAGCGGCTTGATCCAGGTGGGCCAGGAAAGCATGGAGCGCATGCAGGCCACGCTTGCGCAGGAAATGCAGCAGTAGGAGTGCGGGCGTTCACGGCACGAGTTTCAGGCAAGCAGCTCCAGCACCTCGTCGCCCCGGTCGTCGAACTTGCCCGTGGACGTCCAGCCCAGGTGCCGGTAAAAGCCATACGAGCGGACGGCCGGGTCGCTGGCGCATCCCAGGAACAGCCGCTGAAATCCCAGCGCCTTCAGATCGCGCACGACCAGATTCAAGAGCGTCTTGCCCGCGCCATGCCCCTCGAAGTCGGGCAGCAGCGCCAGCACCACGATTTCACCGGCCTCGGTGTCGCCAAAACAGTATCCGGCAACCTTGCCGTCGACGGTTGCCACATAACCGGGCAGCGATCCGTCCTGCACCGCCGCCGTCCATGATTCGAGCGTGACGCCGGCCTCGGCGAGGTCCGCCGCGGAAAACGCGTTCTCGCGGGTCTTTCCCCGGATGTCGATACAGACCGCCACGTCCTCGCCGCGCGCGGGGCGGTAGATGAATTCCATGTTTCCTCAGTCAAAAAAGCGCCGCAGGAATGGAGCAGTCACGCCCACATCGCCGCGGCTGACGGCTTGCGGCGTGCCGGCCGCGACGATGGCGCCGCCCGCTTCGCCGGCGCCCGGGCCGACGTCCAGCATCCAATCGCTGCCAGCGACCACGCGCAAGTCGTGTTCGACCACGACCACGGTATTGCCGGCATCGACCAGGCCGTGCAGCTGCGTCATCAGCTTGTCCACATCCGCCGCATGCAGGCCGGTGGTGGGTTCGTCCAGCACGTACAGCGTGTTGCCGCGCTGGCTGCGCTGCAGTTCGGTGGCCAGCTTGATGCGCTGCGCTTCGCCGCCGGACAGTTCCGTGGCGGGCTGGCCCAGGCGCAGATAGCCCAGGCCAATCTCTGCCAGCAGCGTCAAGGGGCGAGCCACCACGGCTTCGTCGTTGAAGAAATCGCGTGCCTCGTCGACGGTCATGTCCAGCACCTGGGCGATGTTGCGGCCATTCCACTCGACTTCGAGCGTCTTGGCGTTGTAGCGGCTGCCGTGACACGTGGGGCAAGGCGCGTACACACTGGGCATGAACAGCAGTTCGACGTGGACGAAGCCTTCGCCCTCGCAGGTCTCGCAGCGGCCCTGGGCGACGTTGAAGGAGAAGCGTCCGGCGCTGTAGCGCCGGGCGCGCGCGGCCTTGGTGCCGGCAAACAGCTTGCGCACGTGATCGAAAAGGCCGGTGTAGGTGGCCAGATTGGAGCGCGGCGTGCGGCCGATTGGCTTCTGGTCCACGTTGACCAGCCGCTTGATGGCCTGCCCGCCCGCGTGCAGCCGGCCCGTGGTGCGCGGCAGGTTGCCGGGCTGCGGCAGGTCGCTGTCGGGTTCGTCGGCCGGCAGTTCCTGGCCCAGGTGTTCGCCCACCAGTTCGACCAGCGCCTGGCTGACCAGACTGGATTTGCCCGATCCGGAAACGCCCGTCACCGCCGTGAACGCCCCGAGCGGAAAGCGCGCGTCCACGCCATGCAGGTTGTTGCGGTGAATGCCGCGCAGCTCGAGCCACCCGGCGGGTTCGCGCGGGGTGCGCCGGCTGGCGGGGCGCGTGTCGAAGAGGTATTGGGCGGTGATGGAATCCTTTACCTTGCGCAGGCCTTCGGGCGGGCCGCTGTACAGCACCTGGCCGCCGTGCTGGCCCGCGCCCGGTCCCACGTCGACCAGCCAATCGGCGCGGCGCAGCGTGTCCAGGTCGTGCTCCACGACAAAGAGTGTGTTGCCGCCGGCCTTCAACTGGTCCAGCGCGCGGTGCAGCGCCTGGCCGTCCGCGGGGTGCAGGCCGGCCGACGGTTCGTCCAGCACGTACACCACACCGAACAGGTTGGAGCGGATCTGCGTGGCCAGCCGCAAGCGCTGCAACTCGCCCGGCGACAGCGTGGGCGTGGACCGGTCCATCGCCAGATAGCCCAGACCCAGCGCCTGCAGCGTGCCGATGCGTTCGACCAGATCGTGCGCGATGCGCTGCGCTGCGATGCGTTTCTCGGGCGACAGATCCGGCGTGCGCCGCACGTCGCTGCTGCCTGCGTGCGACAGCCCGCCCGCCGCCACGCGTTTGGCGTTGGCGCGCACGCCCGCGGCCTTGCTGCGCGTCGACCCAGCCTGTGCCGCGTGCTCGTCGAACCGGCCCTCGGCGGCGGGCGTCAGCACCTCTGCGATACGGGCAAGCGGCAGTTGCGACAGGCTGCCGATGTCCAGGCCCGCGAACGTCACGGACAGCGCCTCGCGCTTCAGGCGCCGGCCGCCGCATTCCGGGCAGGGCGCGCCGGTCATGAAGCGCGCCACGCGCTTTTTCATCATGGCGCTCTGCGTGGTGGCGAATGTGTGCATGACGTACCGGCGCGCGCCGGTGTAGGTGCCCATGTAGCTGGGCTCGGCCTTGCGGCGCAGCGCCGCGCGCGTCTCGGCCGGCGTGAAACCGGCATAGACCGGCGCGGTGGGCTGCTCGTCCGTGTAGAGGATCCAGTCGCGATCCTTCTTGGGCAGGTCGCGCCACGGCTTGTCCACGTCGTAGCCCAGCGTCACCAGGATGTCGCGCAGATTCTGGCCATGCCAGGCGGGCGGCCACGACGCAATCGCGCGCTCGCGGATGGACAGCGACGGGTCCGGCACCATGGATGCCTCGGTGACGTCGTACACGTAGCCCAGGCCGTGGCAATGCGGGCAGGCGCCCTGCGGCGTGTTGGGCGAGAAGTCTTCGGCGTACAGCATGGGCTGGCGCGCCGGATAGGTGCCGGCACGCGAATACAGCATGCGCAGCATGCTCGACAGCGTGGTGACGCTGCCGACCGTGGATCGCACGTTCGGCGTGCCGCGCTGCTGCTGCAATGCCACGGCGGGCGGCAGGCCGTCGATGGCGTCGACGTCGGGCACGCCCACCTGGTCGATCAGGCGGCGGGCGTATGGCGACAGCGATTCCAGGTAGCGGCGCTGCGCTTCGGCGTACAGCGTGCCGAACGCCAGCGACGATTTGCCCGATCCCGACACGCCGGCGAACACCACCAGCGCGTCGCGCGGGATGCTGACGTCCACGTTCTTCAGATTGTGTTCCCGCGCGCCTCGCACGCGGATGCAGGCATCGGGGCCCGGCTTCGAAAGATTCTTGCGCTGGCTCATGGCTGAAATAGTAATGGACTGGATGGCGGATGCCCGTTGCGGGCCTGCCCAACCGTCGACGAGGCGCCTCATCCCATCGAATGAGGCTGCTTGCACCAATGCCTGCATACCGCTCAATCGCCTGCCAGCTGCGCGCGGCCCCCAGGCCGCGCAATGCCGTTGACGGCGCCACGGCGCTGCTTTAATTTCGCATCACGCGAAATGGCAGGGGCGGCGCAATGCGCCGCCTTTGTCGTGCTGCCGGCTCCATCGGCGCGACCGCGCTGCTTCCGACTGCCGGGCAGGCTGCATCCCTTGCGGCAGGACTTGATGACCACATTGCTGAGGGCAAGACATGGTGATCTCGATTTCCGTCCTGGTCGTGGGCGCGGGCCCGGCCGGCCTGTTGACCGCGTCCGAATTGCAGCGCCGCGGCGTCGACTGCCTGCTGATCGACGCGCACGAACGCCCGCTGGATTGGGACCGCGCGACCGTCGTGCATCCGCGTTCCCTTGAAATCCTGGATGCGCTGGGCATCATTGAACCCCTGCTGGCCGCGGGCGTGAAGCAGCGGCGCGCCCGCATTCACGCGGGCGGCAGCGAACTGGGCATCATCGACCTGGAGCTTGCCGACAGCCGCTATCCCTTCAACATCGGGATCTCTGAAGAAGTCACCGAGACGGTGCTGGCCGACCATCTGGGGCGGCTGGGCGGCAAGGTCACCCGCGCCACGAAGCTGGTGGGATTGCAGGAACAGGACGACGGCGTGCTGGCCACCGTGGAGCGCGGCGGCAAGCTGTCGCAGGTGCTGGCGCAATGGGTCGTGGGATGCGACGGGCACCACAGCACCGTGCGGATGCTGACGGGCATCGAGCAGGACGGCCACGACATCAACCAGCCGTGGGCCGTGTTCGACGCGACCATCCCCGACTGGCCGGAGGCCTTCGAGGCAAATTACGCCTATCTGGACAAGATTCCGGTGATTCTGACCGCGCTGCCTGGCGAGCGCTGGCGCGTCTACCTGCGCCCCAGTTCCGCGGAGTCGGACCTGGTCGAAGACGCGCTGTCCACGCTGCGGCGCTACCTGCCGGACGCCAGCTTTTACAACGTCTCGCACCCGGCGCGATTCGAATGCCACACCAAGGTCGCGCGCACGTTCCGGTCCGGCCGCGTGCTGCTGGCGGGCGACGCCGCGCACACGTGCAGCCCGGCGCAGGGGCATGGCATGAACACCGGCCTGCAGGATGCCTACAACCTGGGATGGAAGCTGGCGCTGGTCTGCCAGGGGCATTGCTCGCCCGCGCTGCTGGACAGCTATCACGCCGAACGGCGGCCGGTGGCCGACATGGTGATGGCTTCGGGCGATGTGGCTGAAAGCGCGCAGATGGCGCAGGGCGCGCAAGAGCGGCGCACGCGCGATCTGGCGATCCGCGCGGCTTTCGGCAACGCCGAGGCGCGGCACCGCGAGGCAGTGTCGGAAGCCGAGCTCGACATCGACTACGCCGGGTCGCCCATCGTGATGGGAGACCGGCACGCCGCCATCTGGCCCGGCCAGCGGCTGCCGGACCATATCGACGTGCGGTTTTCCACCGGCGGCCGGGGCAAGCTGCATGACTACGCCAAGCGGCGGGGGCACACCGTCCTGCTGATCGGCGGTCCCGGCACGCCGCAGCAGCCGCTGTCGGACCTGCGTCGCGAACTGGCGGCCCTGTCTGACGGGTACATCATCGAGGTCGTCGTGGCGCTGACCGCCAGCGACGGGGTGACCGACGTGGACGCCTACCTGGAGCCCGCCGCGGCGGCCAGGCTGGGCGTGGGCGACATGGTGCTGCTGGTGGTGCGGGCAGACGGCCACGTGGGCCTGCGCGCCGAAGCGCGGCACGCCGAAACGCTGTCGGCTTACATCGAACGGCTGCGCCAGCCCGCGCAAGATGCCGCGACCTAGGGAAATCCCTAAAAGGATTCATGTCGATTCGGGTGCCGGCGGTTCGTCGTAGTCATGCACCCACCCTCATTCAAGGCGGACTACACCATGACTACCGGAACCGTACGACACCTGCGCGTCCTGCGCGCGCCCCCCGACCGCGTCTATCGCGCCTTTCTGGAACCCGATGCCGTCGCCAAGTGGCTGCCGCCGTATGGCTACACCTGCTCGGTCCAGGAACTGGACGCGCGCGTGGGCGGCAAGCACAGGATGGCGTTCCGCAACTTCGCCACCGGCCACCTGGAGCCGTTCGGCGGCGAATACCTGGAGCTGGTTGAAGGCGAGAAGATCCGCTACACGGACCGCTTCGACGATCCCGCCCTGCCGGGCGAGATGACGACGACCATCAGCTTGAGGCAGGTCTCGTGCGGTACGGAACTGACCATCGTGCAGGAGGGCATTCCCGAGGTCATTCCGACCGAGATGTGCTACCTGGGCTGGCAGGAATCGCTGCTGCAACTGGCCCGGCTGGTCGAAACCGATGCGCCGGATGGTCCGGTGCGCGACTGACGCCGCCGGCGTGGACCGAATCGTCGCCGATACGTTTCTTCATGTTTTGACACCATCAGGTCGCGCGCAACGGCGCGACTTGCTACAGAATGTGGCGCGCTCATGCAGCGCTGCGCGGGCCGTTACAAAGGGGCCCGCGCGCATCCCACAAGAAGGAAGAACCGTGTCAAAAGTGTTTGCCCTGCTGCTCTGCGCCGCCCTGCCCGCCACGGCATTGGCCGCCCCCAATACCGAGCCCCTGAAGCTGAACGCGGACAACAAGCTGTATTGCAACGACCAGACCGACTGGTGCGTGGGCATCAAGACGGACGGCGCATTCGGCGAAAACGGTCCCTTCGCGACCAGCCGGACCCTGCGCGCCGACTACCGGTTCTGGGACTCGCCCGATGTGCCGGACTTCAAGCATTTCACGGTGTGGCCGGAACTGATCCGCCTGAGCGAGGAGCGGGCGCTGGTGGGCGTGGTCGGCCCGGCGGAACCGGACTTCAAGGCGTCGACGCCGTTCTCCGGCGGCGGATTCGAGCGCCGAGATCTGTATCTGTATGACGTCAACCTGGGCGAGAAGACCGGCGCCAACCTCGTGCTCGTCATGCCCTACACGGCCGACGCATCCATCCGGGCGTGCTTCAACGAGGCGGATCAGGAGAAGCGTGCCGGGCAGTGCAGCGATGTCTATCAATTCACGGCATCGTTGAAGGCCCTGCCGGGCAAGGAATTGCCGGATCTGCAGGTGCAGACGCAGGCGACCCGTTCGCCCGCGGGGGCTAGCCGTTTCGCGGATTCCAGCGCGCGGCCCGCGCTGACCAAGGCGCAGCTTGCGCCGCAGGCGGACAAGCAGTGCAGCTACACCGTCACCTACACATGGAAAGCCAGCGACGCGTCGTACCAGCCGGCCACGCCGCTGCCCGACTGCGCGGAGTTCTTGTCGGCGGATCCGGCGGCGAAGAAATAAGCGGTGCGCTGTTGAACGGTGTCTCTGTTGAACGGTGTCTGACACCCAAGGGAGAGGATCTTCAACGCGTTGCTGCGTCTCCGTGGGTGTCAGACACCTCGCAAGGCGGTGCTATCGGCCGGTGTCTGACACCGGCGCTTCCCGTTACTCCGCGTACCCAGGATTGCGCCGATCCAGTCGGCGCAGCAGGCCCGGCCAGGCGAGCTGGGCCTTGTGCGCCCGGTCAGCCGGTGATTCCACCGCGGCGCGAGCCAGGATGTCTGCGGGGATGTGGGTCAGTTCGCCGCCCGCCTGCGCGCGCACCTGCACCATGCAGGCGGCTTCAAGACGATGCATGGCCTGGAAGGCTTCGGCCATGCTTTGGCCCACGGTCAGCAGGCCGTGGTTGCGCAGGATGAGGTAGTTGTTGGCGCCCAGGTCGCGCACCAGGCGCGGCTGCTCGTCCGGATTGAGGGCCAGGCCTTCGTAGTCGTGGTAGCTGAGCGAGCGCAGCACGATGAACGCGAACTGCGACAGCGGCAAGAGACCGGCCTTCTGCGCCGACACCGCCACTCCGTTGATCGAATGCGTGTGCAGCACGCACATCGCATCCTTGCGGGCCGCATGGATACAGCTATGGATGGTGAAACCGGCGGGATTGATGTCGTATTCCGAGTCCATCACCTTGTTGCCGTGCAGGTCGATCTTGACCAGGCTGGACGCGGTGATCTCGTCGAACATCATCCCGTAAGGGTTGATGAGGAAATGCTCCGTGCCGGGCACCTTGGCGGTGATGTGCGTGAAGATCAGGTCGTCCCACCCAAAAAGCGCCACCAGCCGGTACAACGCCGCCAGGTCCTTGCGCACCTGCCATTCCGTTTCGCCGACCTGTTCGCGCACGCTGGCGCCCTGCTTGCCTGCCGTATCCATCCTGTCTCCGTATTGTTGGTGTCGGCCCCGAGCCGTTGCGCCGGGATCCGTCATGCACTGTATTCCTTTTCGCACCCGGCGCGCACGGCGGCGCCGGGCCGGCGTCCGTCTGGTGAAACAGCCCGAGACCCATTAACCTGTGAGCCACGTCCGAGGAGACTCCGAGAATGCTGCCTGCACTTTACGGTCATCCCTTTTCGTCGTACACGCAAAAAGCGCTGATCGCGCTGTACGAAAACGCCACGCCATTCGAGTTCCGCAGCATCGGGCCCGAGACGCCCCAGCATGCCGCCCACTGGATCGAGCGCTGGCCGCTGCGCAAGTTTCCGCTGCTGGTGGACGGCGAACGCAACGTCGCCGAGTCCAGCATCATCATCGAATACCTGCAACTGGCCCATCCCGGGCCGGTCCGCCTGATTCCCGCCGACCCGATGGCCGCGCTGGACGTGCGCTTTCTGGACCGCTACTTCGACCTGCATGTCATGTACTGGATGCAGCATGCGGTGAACGGCGCGCTGACCGGCGACCCGGCCAAGCGCGACGCGGCGCGGGCGCTGGCCGCGCAGAAGCTGGAACTGGCCTACGCCTGGATCGACGCGCAGCTTGCCACCCGGACATGGGCGGCGGGCAGCGACTTCACCCTGGCCGACTGCGCCGCCGCGCCCGCGCTGTTCTACGCCGATTGGACCCATCCGATCGGCGACGGCCATCCGCATCTGCGGGCCTACCGCGCGCGGCTGCTGGCGCGGCCGTCGTTCGCGCGGGCGGTCGACGAAGCCCGGCCCTACCGGACGCTCTTTCCGCTGGGCGCACCCGACCGCGACTGACAGAGCCGCCCATATCGGCACCCGCCGACATCGAGACCCGCGACCGTCGCACGGCAACGTGCGAGAATCCCCGCCATTCCCTCCCGGATGAGGACGCCCACCGTGCAGCAGACCTTGCCCCGCCACCTGCCTACCTTCCTGCGCTCGCATCTGGAGTCCCTGTCCGGCGTCGGCCTCATGCTCGGCACGCTGTTCTTTGCCGCGGCGCTGACGCCGACCCTCATCCCCCGCACCCACGTCACGCAGGGCGTGCTTGCCGGCACCTGCCTTGCCGCGGGATATGGGCTGGGCGTGCTGTGGCATTGGCTGTGGGCCTACATGGAACTGCCCGAGCCGCGCGGCCGCGCCGCGCGCATCATCAATGCCGTCATCGGCCTGCTGTGCGTGTCGGTGGCGATCGTGTTCCTGGGCCGCGCGGCCGAATGGCAGAACACCATCCGTGCGCTGATGCAGATGGAGCCCGTGACCAGCGCGCACCCCATCAAGGTCAGCCTGATCGCCCTCGCGACCTTTGCCGTGCTGCTGGCGCTGGCGCGGTTGTTCAAGCTGATCGCGCGTTATCTGGCCAGGCAGGTGCGGCGCGTGGTGCCGAGGCGGGTCGCCAACGTTACGGGCGCGGCCATCGCCATCCTGATCTTCTGGCTGCTGGCGACCGACGTGTTCTTTCGCGGTGCGCTGCACGTGCTGGATGCGTCGTTCCGCGAATTCGACGCGCTGCTGGAACCCGAACGCCCGCAGCCCACCGCCGACCTGAAGACGGGTGGACCCGCGTCGCTGATCCGCTGGAACGAACTGGGTCGCGCGGGCCGCGAATACATCGCGTCGGGCCCCACGGCCAGCGAGATCACCACGCAGTCCGGACGCGAGGCGCTGGAACCCATCCGCGTCTACGTCGGCCTGCGCGGCGCGGCCACCCCGCAGGCGCGCGCGCAGCTTGCACTGGACGAGATGAAGCGCGTGGGCGCCTTCGACCGCTCGGTGCTGGTCGTGATCACGCCGACCGGCACGGGATGGGTCGATCCCGCCGCCGCGGACTCGCTGGAATACCTGCTTAACGGCGACGTGGCCAGCGTGGCGATGCAGTATTCGTACCTGTCCAGTCCGCTGTCGCTGCTGGCGCAGCCCGAATACGGCGCCGAGGCGGCGCGCGCGCTGTTCCAGGCGGTGTATGGCCACTGGACCACGCTGCCCAAGGACAAGCGGCCTCGCCTGTACTTGCACGGCCTGAGCCTGGGCGCCATGAACTCCGCCGGATCGGCCGAACTGTTCGAGATGATCGGCGACCCCATCCAGGGCGCGCTATGGAGCGGCCCCCCGTTCGAGAGCCGGGTTTGGCGCAAGATTACGGACGCCCGCAATCCCGGCTCGCCCGCGTGGCTGCCCGAGCTGCGCGACGGCGCCTTCGTGCGCTTCATGAACCAGAACGGATCGCCCGTGCCGGCCGACGCGCCGTGGGGGCCGATGCGCGTCGTCTACCTGCAGTACGCCAGCGACCCGGTCACCTTCTTCGACTATCGCGACCTGTACCGTCCGCCCGCGTGGATGAGCGCCCCGATGGGTCCGGACGTATCGCCCGAGCTGCGCTGGTATCCCGTGGTGACGATGTTGCAGCTGGCGCTGGACATGGCGGTGGGCACGGCCACGCCCATGGGCTATGGGCACGTCTATGCGCCGCAGCACTATGTCGATGCGTGGGTCGCGGTGACCGGCGTGTCGGACTGGACGCCCGATGGTCTTGAGGGCCTGAAGCGCTATCTGCTGGAACGCGCCCAGGCCGCGATGGAAGACGAGGACGGCGACGAAGGCGCCTACGAAGGACGCGGAGGATAAGCGCGGCAGGCGCAGCTCATGAATCACCCATTGCAGGATCGATTGACGTCGTTCTTTTATTCGCGCAATGACGTCATGCGCAGCCGCAGCGTCAGCAGCCGGCTGCTCGCGGGCCACCTGGACGTGCCTGCGCCGCCGGCGCGTCTGCTTGCCGATTGGGATCGCGAGATCCGCACACGGCTGCAACTGGAACCTGGCGACGTCGAGCAGATGCCCCTGTCCCGCACCCGCGCTCGTTGGCCGGAATTCGGCCTGTGCGTGCAAGCGATGCGCGACTGGACGCGCGCGCTGGGATTGGGCGAGGTGCTGGCCGACAGCGACATGGCGCTCATGGCCTGCCGCGGCGCACGGTATCACCACGACGGCAGTCAATACGGCGGGGCGGCGTTCTGCAATCTGTTCCTTAGCGACGACAAGGGCCTGGACGTGCATTTTCCCGGAACGGGGCATCGCATTGCGCTCACGCGCGGGGTGGCCATCGTCTTCGACACCTGCCAGCCGCACGCCGTGATTCCCCGCCAAGCAAGCGGCTACGACGACGCGGACTTCGCCGATGCGCAGGATCTGTCGCAACTCTTTCTGACCTGGGAGCTGCCGATCGAAGACCTGGCGGTCGCGCAGGCGCTTGGCATTGAACTCGACATCGACCCGTCGGCGGCCTCGCCGTTGGACGAGGAACAGGTCTGGGCAGAAGGCGCGCGCGTCGGCGTGGACCCCGGCGTTGGACGATGGCGGCCAGCGGATTGAACGCCTGATGCGTCGGGTATATTGACCGGCCACCGTCTCAGGGTCCACTACGCAGATGCCTTTTCCCTTTGCACGCCCGCTTTCGTTTCCGTTAGGCGCCTTGGCGCTGGCCATGCTGCTGCAGGCGCCGGTCCTGGCCGCCGAGCGCACCGTCTACACCGGCACGCTGCAAGGCGCGGGCGACATCGTGATGGAGCTGGACAGCGCGACAACCGATGGCGCGCTGACCGGACGCTACTTCTACCCCAAGAACGGTGTCGACATTCCGCTCAAAGGCACCGCCAAATCGCTGGCCGAGCCGCTGACGTACCCGGCCGCGAAGGAGCCGGGCGCGCTGCCTGCCGCCACCTGGCAAGGCACGCGCGACGCGCAAGGCTATCGCGGCGTCTGGATCGACATGCGCACGGGCAAGCAGCGCAGCTTCACGCTGCAACGGGTCGCGCAGTACGACGCGAGCGCGCTGACGCCCGACGGCGGCATCGGCTTCGACGTGGACATCGATGCGACCCGCGTCCCCTACGACACCCTCAAGCTCGCGGGCCATGCCGAGCCCGTGGGCGACGACATCGGCAGCGCCACGGTGGCCTATCGCATGTGGCGCGATCCGCGCACGCAGTTCAGCTATCCGCGTCTGTCGCGGCATCCGGACAAGGCGGTGATGGCGCGCGTCAATCATCTGCTGGAACAGCGCCACTGGCGCATGAGCCACGCGGCGCTGGCCTGCAAGGCCTCGGCCTACACCAGCGACGGCCCGTCCGCAGGCACGCTGGGCAACTACGAGGAAGAAATCGTCAACGTGCCGTGGCTATCCAGCGCGATGATGACGGTGACCGAATCCGGCAGCCTGGATTGCGGCGGCGCCCATCCCAACAACCACTTCGATCCCTACACGCTGGACCTGCTGCGCGGCGAAATCCTGGATTGGAATCGCGTGTTCGATGCCTACGCGCCGAACTCCCGCGAACCGCGCCCCGCGCTGAAGGAGCTTGTCGGCCAGGTACAGAAGACCCTGGCGGCGCGCGACGAGGCGGGCCTGACGGAAGACCGGTCCAAGGAAGGCTGCTGGGATCTGTGGCCGGGCTACCTGGCGTTGGGCGCGGCCGCGCCCGGCGCGCTGAGCCTGTCGGTGTCGGGCGTGGGTCACGCGTCGGGCGTGTGTCTTGGGACGCTGGCGCAGGTGCCGTTTGGCGATCTGACGGCGTATCTGAAGCCTGGCGGTCAGGCTTACCTGGTGCAGGACTGACCACAAGCACCGCGCGTGCCGGCCGCCGGACCGGCACGCGTTGCGCGCCACGCAAGCGCGCTGCCCGGACACGCCTAGCGCCGGAAGCCGCCGCCGCCCCTGAACCCGCCAAACCCGCCAAAGCTGCGCCCCTCCATCCCGCGGCCTTGCCAGCCGCCCTCCCCGCGTCCCTGCCACCCGCCTTCCCCGCGTCCCTGCCAGCCGCCATCGCTGCGGCCTTGCCAGCCTTCGGCGGACGCGTTCGTGCGGTTCTGCCAGCCGCCGCCATACGAATCGTCCGTGTGCGGCGTCGAATAATCGCGCGCCTGGCGCTGCGCGTTCAGGTAGTTTGACTGCGTGTTCGGCTGAACCGGCTGCCAGCCCGACGACGTGTGCTGCTGCCAGCCGTTGTCGTTGTGTTCGTAGACATTGCCGTTGTGGTCCGCATACACGTTGCCGTTGTTCCACGCCGCGCCGCTGCCGGTGTTGCGGTCGTACGTGGCGCCCCGCCGGTCGACGCTGTCGGCGCCCTGTCCCGCCGTGCCCGTCGCGCCTGCGGCGGAATACGTGGTGCGGCCGGTGTTGGGGTTGGTGCGCACGTTCTGCCGGCCGGCGGCCCATTGGCCATCGTCGTTCTCGACCGCGCCCGCCCGCCCCGCGCCCGACGCGCCCGTGACCGGGTCGGTATAGGCGCCGCGGCGTCCGGCGGCGGCGTTGCCGGTGTATTCGTTGTACGCCGCGCCGCGCGTGCCCTCGAACGCGGCGCCGGTTTGCGGGTTGTAGCCTTCGGCGTGCGCGCCCTGCCATTCGGTGCCCGTCCAGCCGTTCCAGCCGGCCGCGTGCGTGACCGTGCCGGAGCCGCCCCAAGCGCCGTAGACATCGACCTTGTTGACGTCCACGCCGCCCCAATGGGGCGCGCCATAGTACGGCCCCCAGTACGGCGCCGCGCCGCCCCAGGCCTCGGCGGCGGCAAACCCGAAGGCAAAGCCGGCGGCCGAATCGAAGGCGGCGTTGTAGCCATAACTGGGCGGATAGCCGACCCAGGTGTTCTGCACGATCGTGGGCGGATAGGAATAGCCCGTGCCGTAGACGACGGTGCCGTCGGGTGCGACCACGACGCCCATGTAGCCGGGTGAATAGCCGAACACCACGCTTTGCGGCGTGGCGCCGTAGACCTGCACATAGGTCACGTAATGCAGCGGGGAGCTGGCGGGGATGGTGTAGATGGCCGCCGGCACATGGTCGGCCACGCGCCACGGTCCGGTGGGCGAATCCGACACAAACCACACCGCGTTCGACAGCGCGAAATAGCGGCCGTCGGCCTGAATGACCGGCACCGGCGAGTTGGCCGCATAGTGCAGGTCAGTGCCGTCGATGGGCCGCAGCACGGGCGCCCCGCCGGCGTACTCGACCTGCAGCTTGGCCGCGCTGCGCGACACGGTGGCGGTCTGCGGAATGGTCGATGCAATGACGGCTTCGCGGGCCTGCGGCGTGCCGGGCACCGACACCAGCACTCCGCCCTGCGGATCCTGCGGCGGAATGCGCGCGAAGTCGCGCGGCAGGTCCTTGCCCGGCACATACGTCCACGGCCCTTCCAGCCGCGCGCCGCGGAACCAGCGGCCGGACACCAGCAGGTAGTAGCGGTTGTCGCCCGGGTTCATGAACACGGCATGGTCGGCGTTGGTGACCGACAGCAGCGACGTGCCGGACACCGGCCGCAACTCGGCCTGGCCGATCGTGATCAGCAGCTCCGCCGGCACGGTCGACACCTCGATGTCGGGCGCGCGATGCGGCGCCTTGCCGTCATGCGGCATCAAGGGGTCCGCCGCCGGGCCGCGGCGCGCGGCGTCGGCCGCCGAGAGCAGCGCGGGCGACGGTTGCGCAACGGTGCGCCAAGGTCCGTTGATGTCGCCCGCTTCGTACCAATGTCCCGCGGCCTGCAGGTACAACCGCCCGGCGTTGTCGCCCAGGATCAGCGCGCGCGAGTTGACGACGCGGCGCCAGCCCTGCGTGTCGGGCAGCGGCGTCCACGCGGGCGCGCCATCCACCAGCACCAGGATTGCCGGCACCGTGCGGTAGATGATGCGCGGCGGCGTGTTGTTCACGGGCACGGTCTTGGCAGCCGGGTTGTTCTGCGACAGCGCATAGCTCAGCTGCAGCGCGTCCAGCGGCGTGACCACGCCATTGGCGGGGATGCGGGCTTCGAGCGCGCTGCGCAGGCGCGCGGCCTCTTGCGGCGCGGTGGGCACCTGCACGCGTTCGACGCGGATATCGGACAGGCGCACCAGTCCGGCGGACTTGTTCACATCGGCGCGCGCGGAGAATTCGGCCACGCCATAGGTCGGGTTGCCCTTGGCCGGTCCCACCGCCACCGCCATGCGGCCGGTCAGACGGTCGGCGGTCCAGGTGTCGATCTGCGGCTGGTAAAGCTCCACGCGCTGGCCGTCGGGCGCGGAGAAGCTGCGCGGCCACTGCAGCGCGCGCGCGGCGGACGTGTCGGGCTGGCCGGCGCCGGGCTGCGCGCTGGCGGACTGCGGCGCGGCGGCGGACTGGTTTGGCACCTGCGGCTGCGCCGCGGCGCCGAACGCCAGCGACGTTCCCGCCGCCACGCCCAGGACGATGCGCGAGAGGCGCAAGCGGCGGCCGGTGTTGCCGGAGGTGGCAGGCAAGCGGGAAAACCAGTCATGCAAATGCAGCAATCGGGACACGCAATTCATCTCACGCTCCTTAAGGTTCGGACCGCCTGCCTGGCCGGCTTGGGCGCACCGCCGCCCAATGGATAGCGGACGGCGCCGCTTCGGGTTATACGCCAGCGCGCCCTCGGGTTCAATTGCCGGAAGACCGGAGCTGACCGCCCCCTGAATAAGCAACAGATGGTTAATGCCGTTAAAAAGCTATTGATCGCATCAGGCAGAACTTCTATAACTCGTTCCTACCAGGGCTTGCTGCTTTTGCCCGATTGCCTTTCCGCTGCAATCCAACTAGAGCGGCGTAACGCCCGCCACCCCGCGCAAGCCTCGCGCGAATCGCCAGCCTTTTCCTGCCCCTCTCCCGTGGCGCGCTGGCGGCTCTCTAAGCCTCTCCTACGGCAAGGACACCACGTCCAGACCGCCGTCTGAAGGAGCAGCTCATGGCCCTTACCCTGTCCCATCCCGGGGTTTATATCCAGGAAATCCCCAGCGGCGTTCGCACGATCGCCGGGGTTGCGACCTCGGTTGCCGCCTTTCTTGGCGCGGCCCCGCGCGGTCCCGTCAACAAGGCGGTCCGGATATTCAGTTTCTCCGACTATGAACGCGCCTTTGGCGGGCTGGCCGACGATTCCGAGCTGGGCTATGCCGTGCGCCAGTTCTTCGTGAACGGCGGCACGGACGCCTGGGTCGTGCGCGTGGTCAAGGAAGCGTCACCCGCGCAGCGCACTTTGCGCAGCGCAACAGCGGTGGACGTGCTGACGGTGCGCGCGCTGGATCCGGGCGTGTCCGGCAACAGCATCCAGGTCCGCGTGGACCACGCTACCGCCGTGCCCTCCAGCACCTTCAACATTCAGTTCATCCGCGGCAGCGACGGGCGGGCGGAAAGCTACGCCAACGTTTCGTTGAACGCCAAGGATCCGCGGTATCTGCTGGATCTGGTGCAGGGCGTGTCGCAGCTCGTTCGCCTGGAGCGGATGCTGTCGCAGGGCGCGCTGGATGCGCTGCCGGCGGGCACCAGCGTCAGCGGCACGCTGGGCGACGTGCAGACGCTGCTGGATGCGACGCACACCGATTTCCGCGTGGCCGTGAACGGGCTGGAACCCGTGGGCGTCAGCATCGCGCTGCCCGGCGACATTGCCGGCGGCACCGCAACGCAGCGCCTGACCGCGCTGGCCGCGGCCATCCAGGCCAAGGTGCGGGCGCAGGCGCAGGGCCGGCCGGCGCTGGCCAACTTTACCGCCGCGCGCAACGGCAACACGCTGGTGATGACATCCGGCGCGGGCGGTGAAAACGCCAGCGTCCGCGTGCTGCCCGGCGCACGCAACAACGCCGCGGGCGTGCTGATGCTCGGGTCGCTGGCGGGCGGCATCGAAACCGACGGCGCGGCCATCATCCGCCCCGCGCCCACGCCCGACGCGGCCACGCTGACCAGCGACGCCTTTGGCGCGACCGACCTGGACGCGCTGCCCGACGCCACGCACACCAGCCTGCGCATCACGCTGGACGGTCTGGGCCCGGAACTCGTGAGCCTGGGCGACGCGGGGGCTGCGGGCGGCTCGCTGGCGGCCAAGCTGGAAGACGTGGCGGCGCGCCTGCAGGCCGCCGTGCGCGCGCTGCGGCCTGGCACGCCCGCCTTCCGGGACTTCACGGCGCGTGTGCAGGGCAGCACGCTGGTGCTGGCAAGCGGCTCCCGCGGCCTGGGCTCGACCATCGCGGTGGCCGCTGCGCCGGCCAACGATCTCGCCGCTTCGCTGCACCTGGTGACGGGAGCCGTCGCCTCGCCGCCGCCGGTCGATGCGCTGCTCGAAGGCGGCACCGAAACGCCTTACGGACCGGACGACGTCTATGCCGCGTTCATCGGCAGCCGCGCGCTGCGGCAAGGTCTGTATGCGCTGGAAGACGCCGACATCTTCAACCTGCTCTGCCTGCCGGCCATCACGCACAGCGGCGTGCTGGCCGATGCCGCGTCGTACTGCGAAGAGCGGCGCGCCTTCATGATCGTGGACGCCCCACCCACCGCAACCGATCCGGCGGCGATGGTGGCGGTGGCCAACGGCACGGCGCTGCCCAAGTCGGATCACGCCGCCGTCTACTACCCGTGGACTTATGTGTCCGATCCGCTCAAGAACGGCAAGCCGCGTCTTGCGCCGCCGTGCGGCACCGTCGCCGGGGTGTATGCGCGCACCGACGGCAACCGGGGCGTGTGGAAGGCGCCCGCGGGCACCGACGCCAACCTGACCGGCGTCATCTCGCTGGCCACGACGCTGACCGATGGCGAGAACGGCAGCCTGAATCCGCTGGGGGTCAATTGCCTGCGCACGTTCCCGGTGTATGGCGCCGTGTGCTGGGGCGCGCGCACGCTGCGCGGCGCGGATCAGCTCACCTCGGAATACAAGTACGTGCCCGTGCGGCGCCTGGCCCTCTACCTGGAAGAATCGCTGTATCGCGGCACGCAGTGGGTAGTGTTCGAGCCCAATGACGAGCCGCTATGGGCGCAGATCCGCCTGAACATCGGCGCGTTCATGAACACGCTGTTCCGGCAGGGCGCGTTCCAGGGCAGTTCGCCGCGCGAGGCCTATCTGGTCAAGTGCGACCGGGAAACCACCACGCAGGACGACATCAATCGCGGCGTGGTCAACATCCTGGTGGGGTTTGCGCCACTCAAACCCGCCGAGTTCGTCGTCATCAGCATCCAGCAACTGGCCGGCCAGATACAGGCCTGAGCCCGGCCCGCGCCGGCGCCGCATGCGGCCCGGCGCGTTTGCCGACCACGGTTACCAGGAGATTGCCATGGCGCAGTTCACCGTCAATCCGCAGCGCTTCGACCCCTACAAGAACTTCAAATTCCGGGTGAAGTGGGATGGCCGCTACGTGGCCGGCGTCAGCAAGGTGTCGGCGCTCAAGCGCAGCACCGAAGTGGTCGAACACCGCGAAGGCGGCGACCCATCCAGCGGGCGCAAATCTCCCGGCCGCAGCAAGTTCGAAGCGGTGACGCTGGAGCGCGGCGTCACGCACGACCGCGAGTTCGAGCAGTGGGCCAACAAGGTGTGGAACTTTGGATCGGGCCTGGGCAGCGAAGTGTCGCTCAAGAATTTTCGCAAGGACCTCATCATCGAGGTCTACAACGAAGCCGGACAGCTCGTCCTGGCCTACAAGGTGTTCCGCTGCTGGGTGTCGGAATACCAGGCGATCCCCGATCTGGACGCGAACGCCAACGCCGTCGCGATCCAGACCATCAAGCTGGAAAACGAAGGATGGGAACGCGACTACGAAGTCGCCGAGCCATCCGAACCGAGTTTCGTCGAGCCGGCCTGATGGAGCGTCGCAATGACCGCCCTGATCGAATCGCAGATTCTGGCGCTGTGGGAGTCAGGTCGTGACTGCCACCCGATAGACCGCGGCCTGCGCGCGCTTGCCGTGGCGATGCCTGACGTGGATGCCGCGTCACGGCCGGTCGGATGGCGGACCCTGGCGTTGCTGCGCCTGCGGCAAGCCACGTTCGGGCCGCGGCTGGCGGCGTGCGCTGATTGCCCGGCGTGCGGCGCAGCGATGGCGTTCGACCTGGACGTGGCCGCGCTGCTGGAGACGGTGTCCGCGCCGCCGGAGCGCGCATCGGCCGAACCCATGTTCGACGCGCACGGCGCCGCCTGGCGTCTGCCCAGCAGCCGCGACCAGGTGCAGGCCGCGATGGCCGCCGACAGCGACGCGGCGCTTGCGCTGCTGCTGCGCGCGTGCCGGGTTGGGGCACCGCCCGACGCCCGCCTGCCGCAGGGCGCGGCGCTGGAGGACATCGAAGCGCGCATGGAAGCGCTGGACCCCGCCGCCAACATCGAACTGTCGCTGCGCTGCGCGGACTGCGCCCATGCGTGGACAGTGGCGCTGGACGCCGACGCCTGCGTGTGGGACGACATCAGCCTGTGCGCGCGCGGTCTGCTACGGGACGTGCATCGTCTGGCGCGCGCCTACGGCTGGACCGAGCCGCAGGTGCTGGCGCTGGGACCCGAGCGGCGCGCCGCGTATCTGGAACTGGCCGACAGCGAGGCGCTGCCATGAGCGGCTTCCTGCGCCAGCTTGCTAGCCGCAGCGTGGGCACGGCGCCGCGCCTGCGCAGCGCGCCGTCGCCGCGGGCGGTGGAGGTTCTTGGGGCCGGTCTGCGTGATGCCTGGCGGGGCGATGCGCGGGACGCAGCGGCCGCTGCGGAAGCGTTTGTCCGAACCGCCCGCAACGACGCGGAATCCGGTGGCGCGCGCTCGTTGCAGACGCCGTCGCGCGCGCCGTGGTCTGCCGGGCTTGGATACGCTGAACGGAATGCGCAAACGGCCGGTGCGAATGGACGCGGCGCTGCGGACGTCGCCAGCGTGCATGTTGTGCATGCCAGCGTGACGCCGCCGCTATCCGAAGCAGACCGGCTAACGCGCAGCGCGGAGCAGGCCGAGCGAGTCGCGCTTTCGCCGGAGCGCCACCTGCGCGCGCTTGGCCCCATCGAGGCCGACAACGACGCCGCCGAAGCTCAGCACACCCGCCCGGCAGCCGTGTCGCCAATCACACGGCCCTTGCCGGCGGCGGCACGCGGCGCGCATGACGTCACGGCCCTCGCCCGCCCGGCTACCGCGCCCGGCTCGGCCTTCGCCGCCGATGCACGTGTCCTCCCCGCACGCAATGCACGAAGCGCCCCCGCCGATGCTGCCTCAGCCACCAATCGCCTCGCACAGCCGCCCTCCCCGCCCGACGTCCACATCACCATCGACCGCCTGGAAG